>NZ_JAPZSR010000457.1:0-15545 GCF_027531875.1 Microcystis sp. LE19-84.1B
GGTTCTTCGGTTTGTCTTATGCAATGGACGGGGTTATAAGGAATGAAACCTTTATAGAGACAGACATTGCCGCAATTTTTGTCAATTGTTTGCGATCTGAAGCGAACTAATCAATTAAATCTTTTGCCAGATAAGGATTGAGTCGATTTATGCTCCCCTATCGAACCATACCAAGTCCCGAAGAGCCTATCTATCAAAGTTTCTGGCGGTAAGTCAGATGACTGTAAAGTAGAGGGTTTAAGAATGGTTTTTTGGGTAACTTTTAAGATACCGGGTTGAGATTCTGATGTATCTTGAGCATCCCCAATTAAACCGACTTTAATCGCATCTGCCATTTTTTCAGCATCAAAGAGATTCAGATCCGCCTGAGAATCAACAAAACAACATTCAATTAAAATGGCTGGCATTGAGGTATGTTTAAGGACAAAGAATTGAGCATTTTTGACTCCTCGGTTTTTAAAGCCAAGCTTAACGATTTCAGTGAGAACCGATTGAGCGATCGCTTTTCCTATATTACTGAGGGCAAAAATCTCTGTTCCAATTGGCTTATCTGTACGAAAAGCTTTACCATCAGCTTTATTAAAGTGAATGGAAACAAAGATATCTACTTAATCAGCAAAGGTTTAAGTGTGCCGCACAGATGCGAGAACCGCTATAGATGAGTTAGATAGCTGGCGTGACTAGGTAAAATTATGTGCGGTATTTATACCTACTACTCTAGATCGTCTATCAGAGCTTACTGCCCTAAAGACGGTAAATTAATATATTTCTTGAGGTTTCTATATATAAGTTTACAGAATATTGTTGAGCTATTTATTACTAAAAAAAATTGAGTTTGATGGCAAACAATCTTAACACCTAAGCTCGCCAACCTGAACTTTAGCCGATTCTCGATCGCAATTTTAGCCCACCCTAGCACTTCCCTCTTTTGCCACGAGGATTTTTACCAAGAAAAATGATCTGTCTGCCTGAGAACAGGCTATAGTGATCATCAAACCCTCAGTGAAAAACTTCCCGTGTCTTCAGTATTCCGTCTTCCTCCCTATTTTTCCCCCGCTCTGCAGCGTCGAGTCATGAAAACCCTCGCCGCAAAAAAAACCCGTCAATTCTTGACATGGGCGGCAGCTTGTGCTAGTTTTTTGATCCTCTGGGCGTGGAATTGGCAGTTAGTTTTGGCCACTTTAACCGGGGTGGGAGCGATGATCGGAGTTTACCATCTCCAGGGTCAAAACTGGCCATCGCTGTGGCTGTGGGGGCGTGCTTTTTTCAGCGCCGATAGCGGTAAGTTAACTTTAGCGGTAGTCTGTGGCGGTTTAGGCAGTTTAGCCACCTATCTCGCTGTCGCAATTTGGACCTATGCCGAAAATCGCTGGTTAGCTCTGGCCTCAATTTTGCAAGGATTTGGCACGGTTTTGACTTTAATCCTGCTAGGATGGCATTTTCTCGACCATCGCGGTCAAAATGAGTCAAAAAACTTTGATCGCTGGTTAGAAAAATTAACAGTTAATGATCCCTTAATGCGCTTAATGGCCGTCCGACGTTTAAGTGAAATGGAACTTTCCCCCAGTCGTCGAGAACAATGCCAAGAATACTTTCGTTATCTTCTCTCGCGAGAAACCGATACGCAAGTGCGATCGGCTTTACTCGATAATTTTGCTATCAAAGAAGCAATCAAACCGCAACCTTTACAAATACCCCTACAGGTGAAAAAATCCCTCCTAAAATACGATTAATACTAAATCCTGTTTAAAAAGTATAGGGAAGTGGGGGAGTGGGGAAGTGGGGAAGTGGGGAAATTGAACTAAAACCCCAAAACCCCAAAACCTAAAACCTGTCTCCTAACGACCGGCTCCTGACTCGGAGAATACTGACGACCGACGACCTGCGCCTGAATACTAGGCCACCATTTAAGATAACTGCTATAGTTAAAGCTAAAGGCTGACTGCTAGAGGCTGAAGAGGATATTTTTTTTACACCAAAGTTAACTCGCGCTCCTCGATATTTTGGAACATCAGCGTACTCAGATAACGTTCCCCAAAACTAGGCTGAATCACCACAATTAATTTACCCTCATTTTCCGGTCGTTGGGCCAGTTGAATCGCGGCGCAAAGATTGGCACCGGAAGAAATCCCCGAAAGTAAACCCTCTTCTTTTGCCAGACGACGACCAAATTGAAAAGCTTCCTCATCACTGACAGTAATTACCTCATCAATCAGATCTGTGCGTAAAACTTCCGGAATAAAACCCGCACCGATACCTTGAATTTTATGGGGACCGGGATTACCCCCAGAAATCACCGGACTATTGAAAGGTTCCACCGCGACTACTTGAAAACTAGGTTTACGCGATTTAATCAATTCAGCGACTCCCGTAATCGTGCCTCCAGTACCCACACCCGCAACAATAAAATCTACCTGTCCCTCCGTATCTTGCCAAATTTCCTCAGCAGTGGTGAGACGGTGAATTTCTGGGTTAGAAGGGTTGCGAAATTGTTGCAACATATAAGCGCCGGGGATACTATCGACAATTTGCTGCGCGCGTAAAATTGCCCCTTTCATACCTTGGGAACCGGGGGTAAGTTCTAGGGTAGCACCGTAGGCTTTTAACATCGCCCGGCGCTCTAAACTCATCGTTTCCGGCATAGTTAAAATCAAGCGATAACCCTTAGCTGCCGCAGTCATCGCTAGAGCAATTCCCGTATTGCCAGAGGTGGGTTCCACTAAAACCGTGGTTTCTGGATTGATTAAACCCGCTTTTTCGGCGCTATTAATCATGTGGGTGCCAATACGGTCTTTGACGGAAGCAGCGGGATTCATCCCTTCTAATTTCATCACAATTCGGCCAAGACAGCCCTCCGCCTGGGGAATCCGATTCAATTGTACTAAAGGAGTGCGGCCAACCAATTCGGTGACATCGTGAGCGATACGCATGATATTTTCTCTGTCTAGGTGATTTGTGTGCTTAGTTATAGCGGTAAGCTCTCAGCTTTAGCGTTTGAGAATTTCCTCACTAGCCAAGGAGGCGCTATATAGCTCACTTATAGCAAAGGCCAGCCCTAGATCGGCAAAATTTCCATTTTCCTTTGTTTCTTTAGTCGGTCCGAGTTGATTCCCAGAAACAGGCAAAACTACCATGACTGATAAGATTGCTTTTTTCCAAAAGCTTATACTTGTACTAAAATAACTATAGATAGGTTACTAAAGTCAGAATTACGGTCATGACTATTAAATCTAATCTAAGTAGGTGGGTGGAATTAAATATAAAATGAACGTAGGTTGGGTTGAAGCATGAAACCCAACGCCCGATTATGTTACGCTACCGCTAACCCATCCTACAAATAATTGTGCCTACCTACTTAGCCCTATTGAAAGAACAACACATAGAAATTAAAGGCGTATATTCTAGAGTAGTTATGATAATGTATAAAGATCAATATAAAGAAAAGAAACCTAAAGATAAAACCATCGCTGAGAAATTTAATACCTATCATTTTGTAAAGTATAAAGAGCAAGTGGTTGACTTATTAACCCGTGGGTGTACCGTTAGCGTCGAGACAATGGCAATTATCGAGGAGATGAAAAAATTATCATAAAATATCCCGTAAGGTGCGTTACTTAGCTGCGTTAGCCTTAGTAATACACCCTAACTCTGATAAATTCAAACTATTTAAAATACGGGTTTTTATTGGTCTTTTTTCATCCCAGAATATCAGAGATGAATAAAACTCCATCGCTAGGGAAGAATTGAGAAGCTGTAGTGTTTTCTGAGCAGTATCTAAATTATCAAAGCTTAAGAAGTAAACAGTATCATCGAAAATAACTGGTTGATTTTGATAGGGTGATATAAGTTGAAAATTAAGTTTCTTATAAAGTCCAGAAATGGCAATTTTAAAAGGAGAGAAAGTGTAAGAACCAACGCCGAATATAGAAAAATCTGGTTGATTTTGATAGATTTTGCTTTTTCTATTCCCAAAGTAATCTACATGATTAACTAGATACTGCCAAGTTTTTGGCGCTATATCTCGCATATTTTCTGTAGATTCACCAATAAACTCCTGAGTTACTAAAACGTATTTATTGATAATTTCTAGGCGATTTTGTGCCACATCTGAACCTTTAAGAAGAGGATAAAGATAGGTGGTTTCAATATCAACGATTTCCTTTAAACCATTGACAAAAATTCCATTAACTAACTGCAATTCCATGACTTTTGAGCAATCATGTTTAATACCTGAACGCCATTTTTCTACTAGAGGATGCCGATGATGTAACTTCTCTAGTCTGATAAAAGTATTTAAATCTCTGACTAGAATATCATTTTGATAACCAATACGCTGAAACTCCCTTTCCTCAAAACTCTTGAAAACATCACAAAAGTAATTTTCTGATTGAGAATCAAATTGACAAAATAGGAGACAAGCATCTACATTAGCTTGAAAATATTTTTGAGTGTTTATCGGATAAATTGCCGAATAGATGAGATTAATTTTCTGAGTATAAATATAGTTCAAAATTTTTCTAGAAACGGCTGTTTTGCAGATAATTGCCAGATAAGCTGAACGATGATTAAGACATTCAATCAATTTAATTAACATCCATTCTGAAATATCAAAGTTACTTTTTCCTGTGATAGCATCTAAACCCTGATAACCTTGAAAGTTACTTTTTTGCGGTAAATTGCTACCATTAATCAATCCCTGTTTTGAGTTTGTTATCCAAGGTAGATTCCCCAAGAATAAAATATTCTCTTTCCATGCTTGAGTTAGAGCATTCCAATCACAGTCAAAAAAATTATTTTGATGAACTTGTATTCTTGTATCTTGGCATAATTGCTCATCTTGGGCTATCTGTGCAACATAATTAGGATTAATTTCAAAGCCAAGAATTTTTTCAGTTTGTTTGAAGGTAACTGCTGCGGATTTTAAAAAGTTTCCTGTACCACAAGTTGGCTCAATAATTACCTTGGGATTAACATTTATTTGTGATAACTTTTGGCAAATCTTTTCGGCTAACTCTAAAGGAGTTTGAAAGTCGCCGTATTCAACTTTAACTGGAGAAACTGACATTACTAATTCTCTCTATAAATAGCTATTAATCCTTCTTCTTGACCAGCAAGATCAATTACTCTAGTATATTGTAGTCTCCACTGTAAGGCGTTGGAAATGGTTAAAAATCCTTGTAATGGAGGATTAGCAAGAATTTCATCGGCTATATTGGCTGCTGCCATTTCATCAACGGGTAAGTTTTTATCTAACATAAAGGCAATTAAATCATCTTTGTTACCCTGATTGTTTAAGATGTTGCGAATACCACGAGTCATCCGGAAATCAGCTGTTCTTTCAGCCGATACAAAAATTGTCGTGATCATTCTTAAATTGGCAGTGCGATTGAGACTATTATCTAACTTTTCATAAACAAAAATAATTAAGGAATATCCTAAGCCAAAAATCTTTTTTCTTGCGGATTTAAAAGGACAAGATGATTGTGGTTGTTTAATACTGGTTACTTTTATATCAACCAGCAACTCAGGAAAATCGATACCACTGGCTGCATTACCCTCAACAAAATCATATTTTTCTTTTAGATATAGTTTAAACTTTTGTTCTAAGTAGGTTCCGATCGCTTTACCATCTGTAACACCGTAGAGCGAAGCTTCTTGATGTTGAGACTCTAAAGCTGAAAATCTAGCCGCCTCATTACCCAAAGATTCTTGGGTTAATCTTGACATATATAGCTAAATTAATTAATCTCCTCGTTTTTTCTATCTGACAAAATTAGCAAGCTTTCTTAATTATAAGTCAACTGCCATCTATGTAATACATCGCTGTGAAGCTTGAGACAAAATATTATCGCTCATAGTTTTTTCTTAATATGAGATACAGAAAAGTAGTCCTGTGAATTGGGATTAGTTTTGCTCAAGACTTTTAAATTAACTAAAATTATCGCACACAACCCTTGTCTAAAACCTATCCCTTATAGAGATCTTGCTTAACAATTTGGTCAGTCAGGACTCCAACCCTTATTCTGACTTGATTTCAGTTTTTTCTTTGTCATTAAGGGTGTCAACAAGGAATATTACAGATTGTTAGCCGAGTCTTGAAAGCCCTGTGCTACAAAGGTTTGAAATGTTAAGAAAGATGTGACTAATGGACAGGTCTAAAACCTCGCTCCTGGTTGGCGAAAAGTTTTTGGAGCGGAGTATAAATCCCCGTTACAAAAACGGACTCCTGCCCTCCGCTTGCTGCCTTCGTTAATTATTAACATAGACCGGGCGATGGTGGAGGAAAGAGGGTGAGCGCCCAGGGACAAATCCGAAACCTAGCTGCTAACAAGCGAAAAAGTTGGGTTAGTATGAGGGGAGATTACCCTCTGAGGAGTTGCACTAATTATATGGACATCAAATTAATCCTGTTGGCACTAACGGCTGTATTCACCGTCTCTTGTCTCTTTTTCGGCACCCGCAACGGTTTTTATGATAGCGATAACTACGATGGCAACGGTTCCGCTCACTAACCAGTTATCATGATCAGGGTTGCCATGGTTCAACGCTCTACTGCTGTCTGGGGGTCAAAATCCCTTTTATCCTGTTTACCTTTTGGTGTCGGTCACACATCAGAAGGGGTTTGTCTCCTACTGAAAATCGGTCCCTATCGCATACTTTTAGATTGCGGTTTGGCCGATATGCAACCCCTGACCCAAAATAAAAAACCCCCCGTGGATCTGGTGTTCTGTAGTCATGCCCACAGCGATCACATCCGTGGGTTAATGGCTCTCCATCAGACCTATCCCCAATTGCCAGTTTATGCCAGTGAGGTGACAGTACAACTGCTGCCCCTACAATGGCCCGATTCTGCCGAGGAAATCGGCAGTTTCTGTCAGGGTTGGCCATGGCGATCGCCGATCGCTCTCTTTGATGATCTCACCGTCGAGATTTTTCCGGCCGGCCACCTACCCGGGGCCGCCGTAGTCCTGTTCACCTACAAAACCCCCAAACGCACCTATAAAGTCCTCTATACCGGCGATTTTTCCCTATCTAATTTTCAACTGGTGGAAGGATTATCGATCGATCTGCTGCGGGGAATATCCCCCGATGTGCTGATTATTGAAGGCAGTTACGGCACAGAACGCCATCCCCACCGACGACAGCAGGAAAAACAGTTGATGAATCGCATCTATCATGCGATCGCTGAGGGACAAAATGTCCTACTACCCGTCCCCGCTTTGGGATTGGGTCAAGAAATTTTAAAATTACTGCGATCGCACCACCAATTCACGGGCCGCGACATTGATATTTGGGTTGGGGGCAAGATCGCTAAAGCCTGCGATGCCTACCTAGAAATTTTACCACAATTTCCCGCATCTGTCCAGAATTTTGCCAAACATCAGCCCTTATTTTGGGATGAGCGCATCTGTCCCCGGTTGCGAAGGTTGCCAGAAAAACCGACACCTCTAGGGGGAACCACTCCGATAATTTTACTAATCGATCGCCTAGAGGAGGTGAGTAAATATCTGCAAGGGGATAAACCTTGGTTAATCTTAGTTCCCCAACACCTGCACGATATCAACCTGGAGAATCCCCGATTAAAAGCGGCACAGCGTTCGCGATTAATTAGCCAAGAAACCTATCTACTCGCGGAACATAGCGATAGTCGCAACACCACCCAACTAATCCATAACCTGCGACCGCAGCATATCATGTTCGTCCATGGCTCGCCCCTATATCTAGCGGATTTGACCAGTTTAGAAGAATTACAAAGCCGTTATCAACTCCATTCTCCGGCCGTGGGAACCCTGGTAGAATTGCCTATTGGCGATCGCTTTCTGCAACCGACACCCCCGGCCCCCAGTCACTATGAGGGAGAATTAAATGAATCGGATTCGATCATCACTATCACTTTACCAGAGCCGATCACTCGGGATCCCCGGTGGAGTAATTTCGCCGATACGGGACTGGTAGAAGCGCGCTGGCAAGGGGAAGAATTATTATTGCGGGGAGTCTCCCAACGGGAATTATTAAGCGAGAGTCCTAATCGCATCACCAAAGCTTTAGAGGAGATGGATTGCTGTCGTGTCTGTGTCCACTACAAAAGTCAGCGCTGCTGGAATCCCACTTCTCCCCTCTACGGTTTTAAAGTGGTTGCCGAAGGCTATTGTCCCGTTTTTGAGGCCAATATATAATTAGGGAGGCACAATTATTTGTAGGATGGGTTAGCGGTAGCGTAACATAATCGGGCGTTGGGTTTCATGCTTCAACCCAACCTACGTTCATCTTATATTTAATTCCACCCACCTACTTAATTAGGGCTGGCTGAAAAAGGTTGAGGGTTAGGAGTCAGTATTCCTGGACTTGCTCCATACAGAAATACTAAAAAATTAACAAAACCCTTATGAAGATTTTAACTCAGGCTCTGTAAGACTTTTAGCCATAGCTAGTATAATACTAGGGGGGAGGTTCAGAAATAAAAGCATGAAAACTGACACGATTTTTTATCAACTCTTTCAATCATTCCCCTCTATCTTCTTTGAATTAATTCAACTCCCTATCAACGAAGCCAATAACTACCGCTTTGACTCAGTGGAAGTCAAACAACTTTCCTTTCGTCTGGATGGAGTCTTTCTGCCGCAAAATAATAACCCCCAGACTCCTATCTACTTCTGTGAGGTGCAATTTCAAGAAGATGAGGCTTTTTATCAGCGCTTTTTCACTGAAATCTTCTTATATCTCAGTAAAACTGACTTAACCAATGATTGGCGGGGTGTGATTGTCTATCCTAACCCTCAAGTAGAAACCGATAAAGTTCAACGCTATCGGGAACTCCTCAACTGCGAGCGAGTGAGACGGATTTATCTGAATGAATTAGAAAACACTCCTCAAACTTCGATTGGTTTAGCCACAGTCCAATTAATCACCCTATCTAAAGCAAAAGCGCTTGATAGCACCCGAAAATTAATCCAAAGAGTGCGGCAAGAATTAACCCCCGACCAAAAACCCCAAGAACTCTTACAATTAATAGAGACGATTCTCGTTTATAAGTTACCGCTTCTCAATCGTCGGGAGATAGAAACTATGTTTAGTTTAGATGAATTAAAACAGACTCAGTATTTTCAAGATGTGCGCGAGGAAGCGCGTCAGGAAGGCATTGAGCAAGGCATTGAGCAAGGCAGACTAAACAAAGCACTAGAGGCGGTCCCTCGTTTGTTAGCCTTAGGGTTAAGCGTTGAGCAAGTCGCATCCGCCTTAGAATTAGAGGTTAAACAGGTTAGAGCTATACAAAAAGAGACATAAGACTATATCGCCCCCTAACCAAAAAGGAAGGCGTTTAAACCTTCCTTACCATAGAATTGGTCATTTATTGACGTTTGCGAGCCAATAAACCCAGAGAACCCACCGCTAATAAGCCTAAAACGGTACCTGGTTCCCAGGTTGTCTGTGTCTGGGTGCCTTGAATGGTCCAGTTAGCAGCAACTATATTACCTGATACATTGGTCAAATCGACAGAGTAGTTCAAATCATTAGTAAAGTAAACGCCATTGTCTCCATTCACGAACCATTCGTTAGGTGTTTGTGTAGAATTGGTTGAGACGACATTGACATTAGAGTAATCAATCCAATCAGAAGGAACAGAGGTTAATTGTCCTAAGGCATTGGTGACAAAGCTTCCTATACTACTACTCAACCCATCACCCCCATTAGGATTAAAGGTGGTAACGTGGGCCCCATTACCAAAATTGAAGGTGACACTCACAATGTTGCTGGCGGTCCATGTGCTTGGGGGGAAAATTCCGGCACTTTTTCCCTGAAAATGGGTAAAACCCCACACCCCACACCCTGCCACCAGGAAAAACTTTTTCAGCAAACCCTAATTAGGGTCTATAGAAAAAGTTCCTAAGCGTAATTCCCCGGCTGCTGTCCTTCGACCTGATTCTTACCGAGAAGGAAATCAAGTCAAAAAAAGAACCCTTGCCAACATCTGAAACTGGCTCTCAAAGGGGAAGTCCAGTCAAAACTTCTACTGTTTCTCCCGCTTGTATAGTAGTTTTACCCTGGGGAATTATGGCCAAAGCATTAGTACCTGTTAAATTAATTAAATTAGCCGAATTGTGTTGTCCGGGAGCAAGTTGAAATTGATAAACTCCCTCGATAATTTCTATTTTTCCCCAGAGATAAACTTCTCTTTGTCCCTTAGATTTGAGAGTATCGCGGGTGACAACTCGCAGAAATTTGTTCTGATAATCTGTCAATCCCGATAATTTTTTAATGGCCATTTGCACGAAGCGCCAACAGGAAACTAAAGCAGAGACGGGATTACCGGGGATACCAAAGTAAATACAACCGTTAGGAAAAGTAGCAAAGGTTAAGGGTTTACCCGGTTGAATAGCAACGCTGCGAATCAGAATTTGTCCCCCTAATTCCCCTAAAATTCCCTCGATATAATCGTAGTCTCCCACGGAAACACCGCCGGTGGAAAGGACGATAGCACTAGAATTAATGGCTTTTCTGATAGTTTCTCTGAGAAGTTCGGGACTATCTTTGATTATACCTAAAGGTTTAGGAATTGCCCCTAAACTGGCGACAAATGCCGTTAAAGCGTAGCGATTTGAGTCAATAATTTGACCTTTTTGGAGGGTTTCATCGGGATTAATTAATTCATCTCCCGTGGAGAAAATTGCCACTTTGGGACGGGAAAAAACTGTTAATTCGGTAGCTTGTGCCGTGGCTAAAACTGCTATTTCTGGGGAATTAATGGCAATACCGGCTTTTAATAAGGTATTTCCCGCTCGATAGAATGTGCCGCGTTGACGCACGAAAAGACCTATTTTTTCGGGAGGGATAAGAATCGCCACCCGCTCCCCTTTTTGTTGAGTATTTTCCTGCATAATAATCGTATCACTGCCGGCGGGTAACATCGCTCCCGTAAATATTCGCGCTGTTTCTCCCGGTTGAATAATTTCTTCGGGGACTTTGCCGGCGGGAATTTCGGCGATAATCTTTAGAGTAACGGGATTTTCTGGGTTAGTGTCTTTGACATCTTCGTAGCGGACAGCATAGCCATCCATTGCGGAATTATCCCAGTAGGGAAAGTCTAAATCACTGCTGATATCTTCGGCTAAAATGCGCCCAAAAGCTGCCTCTAGAGAAACTTTTTCTGTTTCCTGTTGGGGTTGAATTTGAGTTAAAATTATAGATTCTGCTTCTTTGACTGAGTACATGGATTAAAAAAATGAACCGATTAGCTAGATTAAGGGTGGAAGATATAAAAGCTTGGCTCGGGGAAGTGCATTTATCGGATAGGAAGGGTCAGACTCCCTATTATATACCAGTTTTGAACCAAGTTAATCCCGAGGTTTTCGCTCTCCAGATTCACTGTCTTGAGGGGGAGATTTTGTCTTGGGGAGATGAAACTGTAACTTTTCCTTTGATGAGTGTGATTAAACCTTTTTTGTTATTATATCTTTTAACTCATTTGGGGGAAGATGCTGTTTTTAGGCGCGTGGGAAAACAAGCTTCTAGTTATCCTTTTAATTCTTTAACTCAACTGCAAGAGGATCGCGGTTTTCCCCGTAATCCTCTGATTAACAGTGGTGCGATCGCATTAACGGATTTATTAGCAGGAGAAACGCCGGAATCTCGCTGTGAAAATTTGCTTTTATGGTTAAATAAAATGGGTAATTGTCAATTATTTCTCGATGGCTCTGTGCTTGATTCTGTTCACTCTTATCCTAATGTTCACAATCAAGCTTTAAGCTTAGAATTAGAAAAAAATGGTTATATCAGTCATCGTTATTTAGCTCTAGAAACCTACAATCGAATCTGTTGTTTATCCGGAAAAATTGCCGATCTTGCTAATTTAGGTAAGTTAATTTTAGCTTCTTCTTTTGCCGAAATTATTCTAGAAATTATGACTAATTGTGGACTCTATGAAGCTTCCGAAAAATTTGCTATTGAGGTGGGGTTTCCCACAAAATCAGGAGTCAGTGGGGCCTTATTATCAATTGTACCGCAACAGGGAGCGATCGCTTGTTACAGTCCTCTATTAAATGAGCAAGGTAATTCAATTTTAGGACTTAATTTACTAACATATATAAGTAGGTGGATGGAATTAAATATAAGATGAACGTAGGTTGGGTTGAAGCATGAAACCCAACCCCCTGGGTAAGCAACTCACATAAAGTTCATTTTGTCAAGGATTGTTAAGATGCGCTTACCCTGATAATTCCAGTGATCAATTGGCTATCCTGATCATCTCCGGTGATTTTCCCGCAGCATAAATATCCCACATTGTCCGATAAGCTTTTTCTAAATTGCGGGTAAAACGAAGCGTATCAAATAACGGATAAGTAAGACGATTTTGTGCTAGTTTCTGTTTAATTTCGTGCAATTTATCAGGAGATTTTGCTAAATTAATCGCTAAATTTTTATACTCCTCTAAATTCTTAGTAATTAATTCAGGTAGGCCAGTAGCTGTCAGTAAACTAGCACCAACACGGGAAGGAAAAGTCTCCCCCAAACAAGTTATAATCGGTAAACCTGCCCATAAAGCATCACTCCCAGTCGTATGAGCATTATAGTATAAAGTATCAATAAATAAATCAGCTAGTTGATGCCGCGCCAAATGTTCCGACTTAGGTTCGAGATGGGCAAAAATTAAGCGATCGCCTTCAATTCCTCGCGCTTTTGCTTCCCGACGTAGATTTACTTCAGCTTCAGCTACTCTCGAAAATAACCATAATACACTACCGGGAACATTAGCCAGAATTTCCATCCAGACAGTGAATATTTGCGGCTCAATTTTATAGGTGTGGTTGAAACAACAAAAGACAAAACCCGATTCAGGAAGACCATACTGGGAACGAGTAACAGGTTTAGATGATATAATTTGTTGATAATCATTAGCCTGATAACTATCCGGTAAAATTACCAATTTTTCAGTAAAATCATCAGCAGACTCTGGTGGTGTAACTATGGCATCACCAATAATATAGTCGATAAAATCTGCTCCCATTGTCCCGGGATAAACCAAATAATTAACTTGAATCGGTGCAGGTTTTAAAGCCAATATTTGTGTCCGCGCTTTATCAATATATCCCATCAAATCAACTAAAATATGCACCCCATCATTAAAAATCCGTTGTGCAGATTCCGTAATTGATAAAGTAGCAATATCATAAAAGCGATCGCAATCATTAGCAATGCGACGACGATACTCACTACCATCATCAGGACCATAGGAATAGGCAATTATTTCAAAGTTATTGCGATCATGTAAACCAAAGACACTTTGCATCAAATGACTGGTAGGATGATTACGAAAATCATGGCATAAATAACCTATTTTTAATCGTCCAGATCGAGTGCGGGAATGGTTAAAGTTGAGGGGTTTAGTAATCAATGCTAATTGTCTTTTAACCTCTTGAGCATAGTTAGAAGCTACTTTTAACTGTTGACTAGCAGACCAAGGTTTATATAAGGTATCAAAGGGAGTTACTGCGGTAGTTTTTCCCTCTTGTAACTGGTTTTCGGTTAATTGCCACAGTTGAATTAAATCAGCTTCTCTTGTCTCCCAATTACAAGTCATTTCCTTCATAGAAAATAAGCAAGCAAAAGCCTCTGGGGAATTAGGTTGAATAGCTAAAGCTTGCTTAAATACGCTCATAGCTGCTTCTACTTTGTCCTGTCTTCCTAACGCTAAAGCCAAACTATTATAAGCTTTAATGTATTTAGGATTAAGCTTAATTGCTGTTTGAAAATAAGCGATCGCTTCTTCAGTCTTTCCCTGGAGTTGTAACACATTTCCTAAATTAAAGTGTGCTTCTGGATAATTAGGGTTTTTCCTAATTGCTTCTTGAAACTTTACCCCAGCATCCCCTAACTTGTCCTGCATTTGTAGGACTAAACCTAAATTATTATCAGCAAAAGCATAGTTTTGATTGCTACGAATAGCTTGGTTAAAGCAAATAATCGCCTCATCTAAATCTCCCTTGCTAACTGCTATTATTCCCAAATTATTGTGGCTTTCTGCATAATTAGGATTAATAAGTAAAGCTTGCTTGTAAGCCAAAATAGCTTGATCAATTTGTCCTAAACTATCCATGATTACCCCCAACTGATGCCAAGCAGCTGCATATTGGGGAGATTGATTAATTAATTGTTGATAGAGAGCGATCGCTTCTTCAAGCTTAACCTGTTTTTGCAGAGCGTATGCTTGCTGATACAGGGTATCTGCTGGGGAAGTATCAGGCTGATTATTTGCTATATTTACCCCAACTAAAGGAGAAATAGGATCGAGAGTAATAATTTTACTGATGTCATCATTTTGGAATCCTAAAGCTTGGGGACGTTTAACTCCTTCTAGGACTTGTATATCATAAAGTTCAGTCACTTCACCTTCTAAGCGTATCCAGTGAACAACTTCACCTGTTTTCAAATCAATAATTAGCAGACCACAGCGAGGTTCTGCTTCTTTAGCCATTAAATTATTATCTAGTATTAACCCCGAAAAAGTCTTATCTCCCCCACGACTTTTAGATAATCCAACAATGGCATAATTTCCGACAAATGCTAAACCGCGCAGAAACCCAGGACAAAAAGTAACAGGCTCAAAAATGCCTTTGTCTTGATCAATATAACCAAAGTAACCCGTACCCGCGTTTAATAACCATAACTTACCCTGATAAAATCGGGGAGAATGAGGCATAGATAAACCAGTAGCAATCACTTCATTAGACTGAATATCAATGACACAACCGCCAGTTTCCCTTCTGTCTCTCCACCCATCCACCACATCTGATTGACTACAAGCGGTGACATAACGCGCCTTCCCATCTACCAAAGCTAAACCATTGAGATGACAACGATCTTCATTGACTAAAGCGGAAATAAACGACGGTTTCCATAGGGGAATACAACTATGGCGATCGCTGACTGTCGCCAAACAATTTAACATGGTACTGATAAATATAATTCTTTCAGAGAGATTTTCTATTGCTAAATCGTGAATATCTAAATCCCCAGTAGTATAACTAATGCGGGGAATATAAAGTTTATCGTAACCATCATAAAGCTGTGGGGATGATAGCACATTATCTAGTTGCCAGATTTGATAGCGGGAACTAAGATAAATCCTTTCTGGGGTAGCATATAAACCCATGGCGCGGTCAAATATTCGCTCAAATCCCGACATCCCTCTTTCGGGGTTAACTCCTAAAAACATCAGTCGAGAACTTTGATAGGTAGTAAAAGCCAGACTAATCTGCTGAGATTCTAACCAATCAATGAAGTTACGCGAAGCAATTATCTCTACGGGGATAGATTGATTAGTATTGGGAGTTGATAGTTGTGTATTCATCGGTTGTCTAGTCCAAATCTACAGCAAATTTTATTTTTACATATCGTAGGGTGTGTTAGCGATAGCGTAACGCACCAATTTAATGATAGAGGTGGTGCGTTACGGCGGCTTGTTAATTTTGGTTTTTTGACGGAATTGATAGCCGCCTAACGCACCCTACGCCTTAGACTTAATGCTTCTTTCCAGGGTTCATCATAAT
>NZ_JAPZSR010000445.1:0-23190 GCF_027531875.1 Microcystis sp. LE19-84.1B
ACTAAATATAATCGTTCCGTCACAAGTTTTTCCAGTGCTTTCATTTGATAAAACTCCTATACCAGTTATCAGTTATCAGTTATCAGTTATCAGTTATCAGTTATCAGTTATCAGTTATCAGTTATCAGTTATCAGTTATCAGTTATCAGTTATCAGTTATCAGTTATCAGTTATCAGTTATCAGTTATCAGTGTTAATCAACTTAGCCAGCAAAAACCTGATTCTCTAGTTCTCCTGAGAGGGGGAAGTCTGAATACTCTGTCTCAATTTCAATCTATTTGTCACCCCATTAGCTATATTCTCACCCATTTTAAGGCTTTTGGGTCTTTATCGTAACGATAATTAACCCCATCTTTAGCAGTAATGATTTTACCTAAACTGGCACGACTCCGGACGTTACTTAAAGAATAGTCAGTTAGGGACTGCATTTGTTGATGGGACAAACCTTCCGTTATTTCAGAAACTCCTGTAATCTCCCCATTATGCTCAGGTTTAACCTCAGACAAAGGCTCTATTTTTACCGCCGAAAAATTTTCTGATTTTTTTGACATCATTACCAGGTCATTAACTTTTTTGCGCTGATAATCTTCTACAGTTGACAGCTGCCAATGGGAATTTTCTGTTAACTCTAAGACCCATCGATGATAATTAAATAAACTTTCCCGATGACCAACACTAATAAAGGTGGTTTCACTTTCCTGTAATTGCCTATATAAACTGGCTTCATTGGCCAAATCTAAAGCGCTGGTTGCTTCATCTAAGATAGTAAAAGTGGGTTTAGTGATTAATAGTCGAGCAAAAGCTAATCTTTGTTGTTCTCCGAGGGATAAAATCTGTTCCCAATTGACTTCTTTATCTAAGCTATTTTTGTCGGTTAATAAATGTTGAAGATTGACTTTTTTTAAGATATTTTCTAAATCTTCATCGCTCAGCTGCTCATTGGTATGGGGATAAAGTAATTGCTGGCGTAAACTGCCAAGAATAATATAAGGACGTTGGGGTAAAAATAACATTTTAGCTAAAGAAGGACGTACTAAACGACCACTACCCGCTTTCCATAAACCGGCGATTGCTCGTAACAAGGAACTTTTTCCTCTACCACTGGGCCCAATAATCAGTAGGCTTTCTCCCAAAGGGACAGAAACCGATAAATTCTCCACAATTACCTTTTCATAATCGGGAGTTTGTAGGGTAAGATTCTCAAAAGCTATACGCTCATCTTCCAGGGTGGTAATACGACTTAAGTTTTGCGGCTCTTCACTGGCAACTTTTAAGGCATCTGTCAAGGTAGCTAACCGTTCAATATAACTGGAAACTTTACCCGATGTTCCCCATTCAGTAATTAATTGTCCCAAGGCATTAGAAAAAAGAAAACAACATAAACTAGCTTGACTAATTTCTCCATAATCGATTTCGTTTTGAATAAACATCGGGGTCAAAATAAACATTGAAAATACACTAATCGCTGACTGATAACCTCGATTAAAAAGATTATTAAACCGTTCCCAATTGATCAGTTTTTCCGAGCTTTCAATAACCCGTTGAAAACGACCTTCAATGATTTTTTCTTCCTGCTCTTCTCCCTGAAAAAAAGCAATTGATTCGGCGTGGTTACGCACATGGGTTAAAGCATAACTATAATCCGCCTTATCATTAAGCTCCGATTGATTAATTTTGTTTAATTCTTGAGTTAGATAAATTGCTATGAAATTTCCTGCGATCGTATAAATTATTAGATAAACCGCAATTTGTGGGGAAATTGTCCAAAGAATAATCGCAAAAGTAATCATTTGTAACCCTTTTTCCACGAAGGTAATTAAAAACCTCATGGTCATGGTCGTAATTGGTTCAATTTCTTGAGATAATCTTTGATCGGGATTTTTTAAGTTCGAGGTAAAATCGATGTTATAGTAAGCGCGATCATTGAGATATTTTTTAACGGTTTGTTTCGTTAACCACTTATACCAATCCAATGCCACTCGACGACGAATAAATTGAGAAAAAGCAAATAACCCCGTTGTTCCTATAATCAACAAACTGGATAACCAAAGCGTATTGAGATATTTAGAAAGGTCTCTATCCTCAATAATAATATCGAGTACATAACGATTCCAGTAGCTACTAAAAGCTTCTACCCCGACTGTTGCCAAGATACTTAAGAGGATCAAAGCTGACATTCCCCAAGAAATGATCACATCTCCAAAGGCACGTCCATTTAACTCCGTTGGATACCAATAGGGTTGAGCGACAATTTTTAGGCTTTCCCAAAATTGACCAAATAGTGAAAAGGGATTCTTGGCGGACTGAGCGGACACAACAGGGTTTTCCGTTGCTTGTTTAGTAGTATATTGAGGCATCTAGATCCAATTGGCAGTTCTTTTACTGTTCTCTTGACAACTCGCTATCATATTGTAGCGGCAGAATTACCTCTTGTTGTCTTTTGTTGACATTTTTATCTAGAAGTAGCACTTTAGATACTGATTACTGTTTACTGATCACTAAAAAACCCCATCTCTCAATCTCCGTCATCCTCAAAATGATTAGCTAGTAGGAATTTTTGACTGGTATTCAACTCTTGCCAAAGCTGGTTAATTTTCTCGTAAGCTTCCGTGGAGGTAAGTTTTCCCCCCGTGTGTAAACCAGCGATAAAAGAGACTCTCAGGGCGAATTCCTGCAAATTAGCGTTAAAAACCAAATTTTGTGGCGTGAATAAACCCCTGTAGCTGGTTTTAGGGTAGAGAAAGTTATCTTTAGAATTGAATTTTTCCATTGTCACCAACCCCCCAGTATAGGATACCTACATTATTATATTATTTAACCTTTTGTTAACTTAAGCTTAACCTAAGAATTTGAACTTGTCTCTAGATTCTTCAGAGAGTAGCTGCTGAACTTGATTAGCCGCCGCTATCCCAGAAGCTAAGGCCGTTTCTAGGGAAGAATTTCTCGATAAATCTCCCCCTTGACACCAATCACCACAGGCAACTAGAGGTAAAGGACTATTAACACTTAAACAGGGTACAGCTAAACCCTGACGGACTAAAGCATAACGCCAACGGTGCATCTGAGACCAATCCGGGAGAGGCAAAGAAGCACAAGCGAGCAAATCTAGCTTAACTGCTTCTAAATCCTCGCTATCGAGATATTTAACCGCAAAATCTCCACTACTATGCACAACAAAGACATAATCAGGGGATGATTGCCGTTTACTGCTATCAAGTCCTAACCAAGCGATAGCGGTGGAGGGAGTAACTGCGGGTAAAGAATCGCCATAACCTGCCATTACCGTTAAACAGGGATCGTAAACGATCGATCGCAATTCTGGCATAGTAGTTATATGAGAGTTTTCTAACAATAACGCCGCTTGCGGAGCGGGAATAGCTAGGACAATCACGGAAAACTCCCCTCGAATTTGACCGTTATTGTTTAAAACCCATTTTTCCTGACGATTTTCCAGACGAGTAACCAGAAAATCTCGTTCAATTTCTAAACCTTGAGCTAAAAATTTCGCCACGCTATTGATGCCAGAAGGAGCAACATAGCTAGAATCAAACCAAGAAGTAACTATATTCTCTCTCAGGAGATTATCAATTAAAGCCGCCGTTTTTTCGCCCTGAACAGTCAAAAAAGGCAAGCCATGATCCACAGCCATCTCTTGATTAGCTCGATTAACCCGTCGCGTGGCTAAACGACCACCAATGCCTCTAGACTTATCAAATAGCTTAACAGTATAACCTCGATCGCACAACTGACGAGCGCAGGTTAACCCGGCTAAACCCGCACCAATGATCCCAACCTTAATCGAAAAATTTGTCACTAGCCTTCCTAATCCTGTGAACCCTTGAGTTAATATTAGTAGTAATCAGCACTAGCGAAACTGATTTGATTATTGGGGCTGAGGAGGACAAACCACATTGGACGAATTACGCACAGCTTTGGAGTTAGCCACCGAGGAGGAACTACAGCAAATCACTAACATCCTCTTTTGCCGTCGTTTTAACCCTCTCGATTATCTACGAGCGCCGGACGCAATCGCCGTTCAAAGTCAAGATTGGGACAGTTGGTTAGATAGCGTCGAGGATCGTTTTCGTTATTTGGCTGCCGATGGTGTGACAGTATTAAAAGGTCAAACCGAAAAAGTTAGTTATCGTCAAATTCTCGTCCGTGTCTGTCATTTCCTCAAGGTTCCCTACTCCCAAAAAATGCCGACAACGGAAATTGAAGCGGAAATCTATCTTCACCTCGTTAACAAAGCTTGGAAACGTCTCCCCCCATCGGAACAAAAATCCCTCTCGATTCAAATTCAAAAGGCGCTCGCGGATTCCCACACTCCCCAACCCTTACCCGTTCACCTACAACACAATCCCCTTGATATAGTCCTCAAAGGCAGTAGCGTCATCGCCATTAATTCTATCCTGAAACCGATTCTGCTCAAACATATCGCCGGGCAGTTCGCTCTTCATTTTGTCCGCTATCAAGGGGCAAAAACTGCCCTAGTCCAGGGTGGGACAATTGTTAATCAAATCGCCCTACAAACGGCTAAACAGGGCATGACTAGGGCGGCAGCCCGCTACGGAGCGGTCAGAACCGTGTTAAGTTTGGTAGGACCGGCTTTATGGGGTTGGTTTATTGCTGATCTCGGTTGGAAAGCGATCGCCACTGATTACGGCCGGATTATCCCGACTATTTTTGCCCTTGCCCAAATTCGTCTGACTCGTGAGGATTGTTGGCAACCTGCGTAGCATGAAAAAGATTTTTTGTCAAGGGTGGGAGTGGAATTTAATACTTTTTTCAGTTTTTATCGCCATGATGCTGCCGGAGTTGGCGGGTATCGGCATTATTATCGTGTTAATTAGGGTTTTTACCGGCAATTTTCGGGCAATTATCCAGTCACGTCTCAATCAAGGTCTCGGTATCGTCACACTTTGGTTAATGATTAGTGCCAGTCTTTCCCCAACTCCGGGGGATGCTTGGATTGGTTTAGGAAATTTCCTACCTTTTTTCTTCTTTTTTAGCAATATCAGACAATTAATTAAAAAACCCTCTCAATTGCGTCAACTAGCTTGGGTGATGGTTATTCCGTCGGTTTGGGTAGTGGTGATGGGATGGGGACAAAT
The DNA here is from genome assembly GCF_027531875.1 of Microcystis sp. LE19-84.1B. Taxonomy (NCBI): domain Bacteria; kingdom Bacillati; phylum Cyanobacteriota; class Cyanophyceae; order Chroococcales; family Microcystaceae; genus Microcystis; species Microcystis sp. LE19-84.1B. The sequence goes on from NZ_JAPZSR010000445.1 coordinate 5,115, forward strand.
TTTTCTCGGTTGGCAAAAACCGGAAGCATTAAAAGGGATTTTTACCTGGCCCTACGGAGCGGGGGGCGAACCTTTGGGGCGGATGTCTTCGGTTTTTATGTATGCTAATCTTTTAGGGGCTTATTTACTCATAACTCTGATTTTAGCGATCGGTTTATTAATTCTAACTTGGCGGCAGTGGCACAGACAAAGAAATAAGCTTTTAAATCTCAAAGTCGGGTTTTTAACTTTAACTATATTTATCGACAGTGTAGGGCTATTTTTAAGCAATTCTCGCAATGCTTGGGCCTTAGCCTTTTTAGGTTGCCTAATTTTCGCCCTTTATCTGGGTTGGAATGCCTTAGTCGCTGGTTTTGTCCTCTTGGGGGGGGTGATTTCTCTTGCTTCTTGGGGACCAAATCCTTTCAGGGATAGTCTGCGTTTTTTGGTTCCTAGGGCGATTTGGGCGCGATTATCCGATGAAATGTTCCCCAATCGTCCTATAGCGACTCTCAGATCAACTCAATGGCGTTTTACTCTAGAAATGACCCAAGAAAGACCCCTATTCGGTTGGGGATTACGCAGTTTTACACCGCTCTACGAAAAAAGTCAGGGATTGTGGTTAGGTCATCCCCATAATTTATATTTGATGTTAATGGCAGAAACGGGAATTATTGGCTTAATTTTATTGTCTGTTTGGGTGGGTTGGATTTATGCCCAAGGGTGGCGTTTATTTATCTTTCTACGGCAACAAAAAGCCGGGGGTGAGTTAATTATCTTTACCTATCTGGTGGCCTTTGGTGCTTGCATTTTATTTAATCTCGTCGATGTCACCCTCTCCGATGTCAAGATTAATACTATTGTTTGGCTTCTCTTGGCTGCCATTGCCGGAGTGAGTCAAAGGTTAAATTATTAATTATGAATTGGGGAAGTGGGTAATTGGGGAAGTGGGGAGACGGGGAGCTTTTTCCAGTTAACTGATGACTGATAACTGATAACTGACGACTGGCTCCCCAAAAAGAAAACTTCGCACCTCACCATTAAGATAACTGCTAAGTAGGTAGGCGTTAAAAATTATCAGATGCCCCCCTTATTAAGGGGGAATTAAGGGGGGATCGGCACCCCCCTTATCAAGGGGGGTAGGGGGGATCGAACCTAAAATCCATTTTTAATTTAATTAAAACCAGCTACTTATAAATAGACTTTTAATAACCAAAGAAAGAAAGGAATAGTCAGAAAACTAGCAAGGGTAGTGACCACAACTGTGCGGGCCATTAAAGCGGCCGAACCACCGAATTCTGTGACTAAAATGACAGTATTAACGGCAGTGGGCATGGCACTTTGTAGGATAAGAATTTTTAGATCCATACCAGTTAATCCTAAACTATTGCCGATCGCAAATGCCAAAAGAGGAGCGACTAAAAGACGCAAACAGGCCCCTAATAATTCTAATTTACCGATCGCTAATTTTTGCTGAGATAATTGGATACCTAGGATAATTAAAGCCAAAGGAATTGCCGCTTGTCCTAGATAGCTAATACTTTTATCTAATTGCAGGGGAAGATGAAAAGAGAAAGTTTGAAAGCTAATGCCGATAAAAATTGACCAGATTAAGGGCAATTGAAAAACTAGGCGAAATCCTGAAAGAAAGCTTTTTCCTCGCAAATAAGCGGGACTAATACCAAATAACAGAATACTAGAGCCAATCATATAGATTATCGCTCTTTCCAGTCCAGCCGCACCCAGGGCAAAACTAGCCACAGGTAAACCCATATTACCGTTATTAGGCATCACGGCGGCAGCCATGAGGCTTTTGCGGGTATCAGCATCGAGACTGAGACAATAGGCGATAATTTCGACGACAATCGCCATTACCAGTGAAATAAGGGCAAAGCCTAGGAGAATTAAACCGATATTGCTGCCAGATAAAGTGGTGCGATAGAGTCCATCAATCACCAAAGCGGGAGCAAGAATATACACCGTGATTTGGGAAAGGGAATGCACTTCAACAGTGAGAACTTTTCCTGCTATCACACCGATGAGGATGATAAAACCCACTGGAATAATAGCGGAGAGGATGACAAGCATTAATCAGGTAAAAAGTAAATAGTACATAGAAAAAAACTGATCTGATTTTTTAACGGATTTCTGTTATGTCTTCATATAAAGATTCGATCGCACAGTGAAAATCGATACTAGCTAGATAAATATCTGCTCCTTTGCTATATGGATAAAGAACCCAGAATCCTTCATCATTGCGACGAAAACAATCTACACTGATGCGTTCTTGACTGATAAGAAGGTATTCTTCTAAAGTTTCAAGGGAACGATAGTCGGCAAATTTATCGCCCCAGTCAAAGGCAGCAGTAGTGGGGGATAATACTTCTACAACCAAGCGCGGATAACGGATAAAATCTTCTGAGAAAGACTGATGATCTCGCGAGTCGCAAGTAACTACAAGATCGGGATAAAAATAACTATTAGCTATTTCTAGACGAACTTTCATAGCTGTGGCATAGACAAGACAACCACTACCCCGCAGCCGGTTTTTTAAAAGCGTGGCTAAGTTGATAATAATCATACCGTGGGCTTTACTTGCACCGTCCATGGCGTAGGTTTGACCGCGAATGTATTCGTGTTTATCTTTAGCTATTCTCTCCGTTGCTAAATAATCTTCCGGGGAAAGATAGTTATAGTCAAAGTTAGTAATCATTTGGTTAAATCACTTTTATTGTCTCTAAAATCAATTCTAACTCTCGATCGAGGAGCGGTACATTTTCAAAAATTGTCTGACAAACACCTGCAAATTTTGCTGGTTGCTCGGCAAATTGTTGAGCTAATTGACCGGCTCGGACAATATCTAGTAAAAAAGCCTTATCCCGCCACATAAATCACTTGCGCTGTCTCTAAAATCTCTCGTTGACGAATCCAATTATGACTCTGCTCGATCGATTTTTTCGTTAGCAAATCAACTTTCCGTCCCAATAAATTCTCTAATTCCCGTTTCATCCTCGAAAACTCCAGAAGTCCCCAAGAAACACTATCTTGGAAACTGACCAGTATATCAATGTCGCTGTCTGGACGAAAATCTTCCCGCAAAACCGATCCGAATAAACACATTTCAGATATCTGCCATTTCTGACAAAATTCGCTGATTATTTGCTGGGGTAGTTCTATTTTCAATTTTTTCACCTCCCTGTCACCAGTAATCAGCGATCGGTTTTCAGATTTAAGGGGAATTATCGCTAACGACACGAAAACCAATATCATAGAGTCCAGCAGTAGCCAGAAATTTGACCCGGTAGGCCGAGCGACATTTGTTCGGGCCATCATTCCAGGAACCGCCGCGTAAAACTCGTCTGTCCCTATCTTCTATTGTGGCTGCTTCGTAGTTATCGCGCCAGTAATCTGCACACCATTCCCTGACATTTCCGTGCAAATCGTAGAGTCCGAAAGGGTTAGCGACGGCAAACATTCCCACCGGTGTGGTTTCCCTGCGATCGCATCCTAAGCGACCTTCCCCATAACGACCAGAACTGCACACTTTCCCGCCATAATCCCAGTCCACCCCGGAATAGTTGGCTAAATCAGTGGAAATTGTCGGGCCAAAGTGGAAGGGGGTTGATGTACCTCCCCGACAAGCGTATTCCCATTCTTTTTCTGCGGGTAAACGATAATTCAGTCCTGTGAGACGGGATAGGCGATCGCAAAATTCCACCGCTTCCCACCAGTTAATTTGTTCTACGGGGCGATCGTAACCTTCAAAATGGGCCGGATAGGGATTAAGTTCAATATTGACTGGTTCTAATTTTGCCACCTCGCGCCATTGTCGTTGGGTAATTGGGTAGCGACTCAGGCAAAAAGTCTGAATATTAACCAGAGATTGGGGACTTTGACTCAATTTCCAGCCTAACTCGCTTTTGGGCGCACCGATGAGGTGTTGACCGCTAGGGATAGAAATCATTTCTAAAAAGGTTTTTTTGCTTAAAAAATATTTATAACCTCGATTAGTGACTTTTTCCCGTTTAATTTCCTCGCCTTTGCCATTAACAGTGACCACCTCATCGGTAAAATCTAACCATTCTCCCATTCTGCACCCCTCTATCGGTTATCGGTTGATCGGGTTAAGCTGCGAGTCTAGAAAAATCTCGCAACCCACCAGTTACAAGAATAACAAGACTTCGATCGCTTATCCCCCGATGAGTTTTAATTTTAATTAATTTTTTGCTTTGACAGCAAATCGGTTTTTAACAGATGGATTGTTTCCCCCTACTTTCCACCTTCCCGCTCCCCATATTAATTGCTGGAGTGATTAACAGCTTCCGGGACAATCTCTAATTCTTGTTCACCAATTACAGGTAAATGATTTTTCTGTAAACCCATAGCAGTTAAACAAGTATTGAGAGAGTTGATCGCTTGGTTATAATTCTCAATTTTTTGGTTAATTTCTTCCTGTTTGTGGGCATTATTAGCAATTTTTTCCGCCGCTTCCTGTTCTAAGGTTTGTTCTAGATAAGAACGAGCTTGATTGAACTGTTGTAGAATAGTATCGGCTTGTTTTTTTGCCATTGGTATCAATTGATTTTTTAGAGTATTATTAATAGTTTGACGGAAGTTTTTCTGAATTGTCGCTGATACCTTTGGCTCAAAATCTAACTTAAGTAATTGACGGATAGCAGGTTCAGCATCAAGAATACTTTCACAGTCATAACCTTGGGCAGTTTGTTGGACAGTTTGCCGAAATTGAAAGATAGAAAAAGTGCCTTCGTTGTAAAAATTGTGATTTTCTCTTACATAGCGATCGCACTCTGTTCTCGCTTCGGAAACTAAGGCATGAATTAACTGCTCTTCTAGCTGTTTTAGCTGATTTTCTATGCCACTATCGTTACCCAATAAACGATAAATTTGCCGATAATAATCACCTTGCCTTACCGCATCTAAAAGACGCTGACAAAAGCGACTAACTAAACTGGTTGACTCCTCAATTAACACATCTTCTAGCTGGTTAGACAGATAATAAAAAGCTTCTACTAATACTGCTAATAAAGGTGCTGTAGCATTGCGGGGATGGGTTAAAGTCGCTTGCGAGTAAGCATTTTTAACAGAAAAAGTATTTAATAACTCATCCAATCTTGATACCATTCTCGCTTTCAGTTTCTTAAAGTCTTCCTCAAAGTTTTCATCGCTATTAACCACGATAGCATTGACATAACCATCGATATGTTTAGTTAATTTCTCTCCCACTTCCTTTAACTCTTGATTGAGGTGATTTAACTCCAGAGCTTTCATCGCCTCAATTTCTCGTGGTTGACTTTCTAAATCACGATAAATCTCTTGATAATGATTTTTGAGAGTAATGCAGAGAGATTGTAAATCATCAGCTAAAGTTGCAAACAATTGCGGACGCTTTTCTTCGGTGAGATAACGAGTAATTGCCGTGCGAAATTCTGCGATACCGCTATCAGCAATTAACTGCTCTAGTAAAGGAGTTCCCCACTCGCTTAAAACTCGGAAATAATTTTTATTGGGAGTTTCATAACCGTGGATGGAAACTTTAAAGGGAGTTGCCAGTAATTTACCAGAGTTGGCACAATAGTTATTAAACTCGCTGACAAATTGCGGTGTTTCTTCTTGTCCTCCTAAATTTTTAACACTTTCGGCAAAGATAGAATCTAAACCATAACGCTCATTAATATTGGTTTGATTTTTCACCTGATACCCATAAAACCCTAACAGTCCGCTGGTTTTGTAGAGGCGGGAAGTATCACGAAATTGCGTTTGGATTAGGTTTTCTAAACGCTGTTTTAGTTGGGCTGCGTACCAGGTTTCATCAATGCGGTTAAAAACATAAAAAACTCGATCGCGAATACCAGCATTAGAGCGAATTTTTTCGAGTAATTCCGTTTCTTCTGTGGCTAATTCTCCCGCAGAAGCAGCCTTTAAAACACAAACCACTGCCGAAGTATCAGGATGCTCTATTTTACGATAGGCTAAGGCGGCATCTTTTTTGACTGGGGCATCAATACCGGGCAAATCTACCAAAACGTTACCATCTTTAAGGAGAGGATGATGACAGTAATATTCTAGACGTTTTAAGACGGCACTATTACTACCACGACGGGCAAAACTAGCGGCTTCTGCTAAATTAGAAAAGTGAAATTGTTCCATGGAATAGGTGGCATTATGCAGCGTATGGATCCGCTCACGATTTTGGGTAAATCCTTCAATTAATAATTTTAAACCCTGAGCTTGTTTAGCTCGCTCGGATTTGCCTTCTCCCCCTTCCTGTTCGATAATTTTTTGACAGTATTGGTTTAACTGACTACAGTATTCCGGGGAATTAATGTTACTGGGATTGGTTAATTGCAGATTTTGACAGACGGTATCGACTAAAGTACGAATTTCTACTTCGCTGAGAAAGGTTAAAACCACTCTTTCCTCATCAGCTTCTGCGTACTCAATATAACATTCCGTACCCGTTGCGTGTCCTTCGGCACTATACAGCAATTCTCGCTCTAAAAGTGCATTGATTAACATTGATTTCCCAGCACTAAAAGCACCGGCGAAAACGATTTCAAATTTGGGAGAAATGGCTTTTTGTAGGGCGATTTCTATCTTGCTGGTATCCTGTTGATTGCGGAGAGAGGATTCGCCTTTTAGTAGTTCAATTATACTGTTAACATTACCAGCCAGATTACTGCATTGGGGTAAAAGTTCAGTCATGGTAAAACCCAGATCTAGAAGAACAGTGCTATTGTTCCCCAGATTATAACAAAATTCACTAACTAGATGTCAGATCTTTGGTCAGCGATTTAAGCAATCAAGGACAAAGTCGTCGTCTTCAATCTAGAATCAGGATTGATTAAGTAGTTGGACAAAAGTAAAGTTAACTGTGGAGTCAGGAGTCAGTAGTCAGTAAGAATCGCGGCAATTTACATTTCTTAAGATAGACAACAGAATTTATGTCCGACTACTTATAATCAATTTAGTACATACCGATTTCCGAGAACCTCCTTAGGTAAAAATTCTCTCCTGACTCCTCCTGAATTCTAGGATAATGATAATTATGTGGACAAATATGGCAATAGATAAATTGAGATTAAAAAAAATTCGGACTATGAAACAGTTAGGATTTTTGTTAGGAACAGTTTTTCTTTTGTGGGGTTGTCATTCTCTCAATGTTATCCAAAATCGTCCCCAACCCTTGCCCCAAGATCAATATATTCAAGTCTATTTTAATTATAATCAGGCCCAGGGTTCAAATTATACCGATCCCTATCGCCAAATTAATCGCCCAGGGGATAATTTAGAACAGGTTATTATTGATAATATCAACTCCGCAAAAAGTTCGATCGATCTAGCAGTGCAAGAGTTACGTTTACCCGCCATCGCTCAAGCTTTAGTTGCTCGTCAGCAGCAGGGAATTAAAGTTAGGGTTATCCTCGAAAATATTTACAATCAACCTATTAATAGTTTAGCCAAAAACCAAGAACAATCAAGCGATCGAGAACAGGAACGTTATCAAAACCTTTTTGATTTAGTTGACATAAATCGAGATGGTAAATTAAGTGCAGAGGAAATCGCCCAAAGAGATGCAATTACTATCCTCAAAAAAGCTGGTATTCCCCTAATTGATGATAGTGCAGATCGCTCAAAAGGTAGTGGTTTAATGCACCATAAATTCATGGTTATTGATAATCACACTACTTTAATCAGTTCGGCTAACTATACCTTAAGTGATATTCATGGAGACTTTTCTAATCCCGAAACCGTCGGGAATGCCAATCACTTATTAGTCATTACTAATCCCCCACTAGCTAGAGTTTTTCAAAGAGAATTTAATCTGATGTGGGGAAGGGAAGATCGTCCTAGATTTGGGTTAGATAAACCCCACAGAAAACCACAAACAATTACTATCGGTAATAGTAGTCTGACGGTCAAATTTTCCCCCGATTCTGCCACTTATCCCTGGGCAATTACTAGCAATGGTCTGATCGGTGAAACTTTAAATAAAGCTAAAAAATCCGTGAATTTAGCCCTGTTTGTCCTGACGGAACAGCCTTTAGCTAATATTCTCGCCCAACGACATCAAAAAGGGACAGAAATTAAAGCTTTAATTGATCCTAGTTTTGCCTTCCGATACTATAGCGAAGGATTAGATTTATTAGGAGTTGCTCTCAGTAATAAATGTCGTTATGAACCAGATAATCAGCCTTGGCAAAACCCAATTAATACCGTAGGAGTTCCCGATCTAGCCCGGGGAGATAAATTACACCATAAATTCGGTTTAATCGATGATAAAATTGTGATTACTGGTTCTCATAATTGGTCAGCAGCTGCTAACCACCAAAACGATGAAGCTTTAGTTATTATCGATAATCCCACCGTTGCCGCTCATTTCGATCGAGAATTTCAATATCTTTACCGTACCGCTAAATTAGGACTGCCGGAAACTCTTAAAAATCGGATCGAACGGGATAGAAAAAACTGCCCCCAATCTGTAACAATTAAAAGCGATCGCTTAATTAATTTAAACACTGCCACAAAAGAGGAACTAGATACTTTACCCGGTATCAGTGGCAAATTAGCCGAAAAAATTATCGCAGCCCGGCAAGAAAAACCCTTTACTTCCCTAGAAGATTTGGATCGAGTATCGGGAATCGGTAAGGGAAAAATTAACAAGCTCAAAGGCAAAGTTAGCTGGTGATGATTGCTTCGTCTGTATTTTTAGCCACAGACAAAAACTAGCAATTTTCCCTTGTTATACTAAATCCGGTTATTAAAAACTGATTATTTATGACCCCTTTTGCCTCTTGCATGAGCAGAAAACGGGTTTCTCCGAGAAACCCGTTTTCTGTGCGTTACTCAACGGATTTAATATTACGGCAAGCTAAGTAGGTAGGTGTTAAAATCGTCAGCCCCCCTTATTAAGGGGGTTCCCCCCGCCTATCGGCACCCCCCTTATCAAGGGGGGCAGGGGGGATCGAACCCAAAATCTATCTTCTATTTAATTATAACCACTTATTTACCCCAGTCCAAAAGGGTTATTTTAACGGTTCGGGAATAGTATCGGAAGGAGCCTCAAACTGTCCGGTAATAACGTATTCTAGACGCAATTTTAGCCAAGTAATAAACTGTTGGTTGAGAGAAACAATTGCCGCTGCTGGTTGGGGAGTTTTCTTTTTAATATCGGCAAAAGCGGGAGTATCTAAAAAAGCTGGATTGGCAATTAACCAAAAATCAATTTCTTGACCTTTTTCTTGATAATTCCTGATTCTTTCCTTCAAAACTTCCTTTTCGATCGCTTCTTCTTCTAAAAACTTTTGACTGGCTACCAAATAATAATAAGTTGTCATCATCTTTCCTTTAATTTTTCACTGTAATTGTTCCCTAGTCGGGAGATTAGCTGATAGCTGATAGCCTTTACAATTGCCCACGCATAGCCAATTTCATTTCCCTAACAGCCCGTTCCAACCCGACTAAAACCGCACGACTGATAATTGTGTGACCAATGTTCAATTCTTCCATATTGGGCAAACAGGCGACGGCATAAACATTCCAATAGGTCAAACCGTGACCGGCATTCACCCGCAAACCCAGAGAGGAAGCGTATTCACAACCTTCTTTAAGAATTGTTAATGCTGCTTGACGATCGCTCTCCTGTTGTGCTTGGGCGTATTGACCGGTGTGGAGTTCAATAAATTTCGCCCCCGTATTAGCGGCCGCTTGAATTTGGGCAATATCGGCATCAATAAACCAACTAACGGGAATATTAGCCGATTGTAGGCGCTCGACAACCCGACAAAAACGGTCAAAATTGCCCAGCATATCGATCCCCCCTTCCGTGGTCACTTCCTCGCGCTTTTCGGGGACAAGGGTGACATAATCGGGTTTAATATCGAGAGCAATGGCGATCATTTCCTCCGTCGGGGCCATTTCCAGATTCAGATGAGTCCGCACCGTTTGCCGGAGAATCCGCACATCGCGATCCTGGATATGACGACGATCCTCGCGCAAGTGAACGGTAATGCCATCAGCGCCGCCGATTTCAGCCAAAACTGCCGCCGCCACGGGATCCGGTTCCACGGTACGGCGCGCTTGGCGAATTGTGGCCACATGGTCGATATTGACACCCAAAGTCAGCAAAGTTGAACCTCCTTGTTTGTTAGTCCAACTTTCCATCTTACCATTGCGGTCAAAAGCGATTACATACTGGGGATATTTAAACCACTGGTCAGTTCTTCCATTTTGGCGCGCATGGTTTCCGTGGAGGCACTATAGGCGACTTTCATGGCTTCTAGAATAGACTCGGCCACAATCTCCAGATCTTGGGAGAGGAGAGAAGGGTCGATTTCAATCCCCCGGGGTTCTTGGTTGCCACTGAGATAGACTGTCACCAAGCCATTTTCACTCTGGCCGGGAATTTCCATAGTTTCCAGTTCTTCTTGCAGAACTTTGGCCCCTTGTTGCACCTGTTGCGCTTTTTGGAAAGCGTCTTGTAATTCTTTAATCTTACCGAGACCGAATCCGAATCCTTGTCCTTGTGCCATGGTGTTTTTTTTGTTTAAGGGGTCATTCAAGGTTTTTATTGTACTGCTTAAGGTGAACCGGGTCAACTTTTTGCCCTCACAGGGCAAAAAGTGATTAATAGACCTCCGGCAAAAGTAAGTTATCGAGGAGCTATCGGGTCAAAATATCTAAAAGCTCCGATAAATTGGACATAATCTCAGGTTTTATGGATAGGATAGTTGTCTATTGTCTTTTTTCTCCTCCTGTCTCGGAGTCTCCTGTCTCCTTACCTAAGGTCAGATTTTTGATTTTTGCAGGAGAGCTAATGACAACGATGACTTTCTGACTAAGTTAAGGTTTGCGGGAACTTGTTCTCTCTTAATCCGTCACGGGATGGTCAGAAAGAGAAATCCGCAAAATTATCCCAACCACTGAGTCGATTACCTCACGCCATAATACAATTGTTGCTTTGACGAGGAGAATAGCAATTTTGAACGCCAAAAAAACGGGAATTTTCTTGACAATTGCCCTAAGTTGTGCTTTAGCAGGGAAAGCGGCGATCGCTAATACTTCCCCTTTGGAGGGGACTCGATGGAAACTAAGGGGGTGGACAGCCGGAAGTTTGGTGAAAGAAACGGAAATTACTGCCGCTTTCCAGAAAAATATCCTCAGTGGTTCGGCCGGATGCAACCAGTATAATACTGGCTATCAAGTCAATAATGACACGCTTCAGATCAATCAAGCGATCGCTACTACGAAAAAAGCTTGTCCGGAACCGGAGATGAAACAAGAAAATCAATATCTTGCTGCCTTGCAAGGAGTGGAACAATTCCAAGTGACAGCTAAAGGCGATTTACAGTTATTTTATCGTACTCCCGAAGGTTTAGGAATCCTCACTTTTACCCCCGCACCGACCACCACGCGCACGGAAAAGACAATTTATATCAATTCTAGGAAACAACCCTGTAGCCAAGGACCAACCAAAGACTGTTTACAGATACGAGAAAAACCAGAGGAAAACTGGAGATTGTTCCCTAATAGTATCGAGGGATTTGATTATAAACCAGGATTTTTCTATCAAATTAAAGTTAGCGTTGAAACCGTGTCCAATCCAGCTAATAATCAAAGTTCGGAAACATGGAAGCTATTAGAAGTTATTAGCCAAACCCCTGAAAAAGAGACTCCGCGAGCTTGGTTTGATCGACCGTTAACTAATTGGAATAAAGCCAAGGCACCTATACCCAAATCTCCCGTTAAAACCGTGATCGATAACCAGTGTCGTGAACAGGTTCGTCCGGCAATTACTGCCAATGATCAAGCGCTTAATAAAGCAGGATGGTTACTGTACGGATCCGTGCAAACCTATGGTAAAACTAGCGTTATTTCGGCCATGAGTGGAGTGGATGGAATGTGCCGACCAATGGGTTATCAAGACTTTGTTTTTGTCGATGGTAAATTCGCTGGCACTCTTTCCCCGCGACCGATGGATTCCCGCACTGATGGTGCATCTCAGAGAATTGTTTTACAAAATAGCGATCGAATTATTGTGGTTTTTAATCGCTATAAAGATACGGATCCTCTCTGTTGTCCTTCCCAATTAAGTCGCGTTATTTATCAAATTGAAACAGTCAGCGGAGTGCCAGTTGTTGTTCCCAAAGAAGCAGAAACAGAAGCAGTGAGAAACTAATTCAGTTATCAGTTATCAGCTATCAGTTATCAGTTATCAGTGAGATAGGGAAAAAAAGACTGGCAGCTAATAGCTTCTTTATTATATCTCCCGCAAAAGTGAGTTTTTAATCGCATTTTCCAGAAAAAGATCGCTTTTCTAGCAGTAGAAAATAATCTATTTCTTTCTGCTTCTCCTGACTCGGAGAATACTGGCTCGGGGACTCCTCACTTAACGGAAGATTTTTGATTTATGCAGCAGGTTTATTGATTAGGCACTGATACTAGATAAGTAGTTATAGAATTCTAATAACTCCTCATTAGTTAGCAGTAAACGGGACTTTTTGCCATAGGTAGAAATCAGGTATTCCCGACCTTTTTCTGTGGTCCAAGCTAATCGTTTCATCTCCACATCAATTTTAGTTTTAAGCACTGAATAATCGATTTCTTCGGGAATAACAACAACTGGTTCCGGTGCCGGGGGTTCTTCTTCAGTTAAACTCGCTTCTTCTGGCAATTCTGATAATAAGGAGTAATTATCGGGTTCCATTTCTAATAATAAAGGCTCTGGTTCCGGTAAAGGAATATCCTTAACTTGGGGTAATTCCGGTTCAATTTTAGCTTCAGGACGAGGTATTTCGGTGACTTTAGCCGTTTTAGTCGATTTTTTGGCACTAGGGACGGTTTTAGGTAAATCGGACGGTAGAGAAATATTATTGGGGCTGATTTTTTCCACAAGCTGGAGATCGGGGGTGTTTTCAGCCTCTAAAAGCAGTAAAGCTCGTTCTCTGGCTCTATCTTCGGCGATTTCCACCGTATCTGCCGCAGCTAAACCTGTAACGACCGTTTTTCCCTCAATTTCGATGATCGCTCTCACAATATACTTGCCGTGATCGATTTGAACTAACTCGCTAATCAGGGCAACTTGGGGGTAACGTTGGCGTAACTTTTGCAACATGGTGACTTTTTCGAGTTCTTTTGTACTTATAATAAAATACTCTATCGTAATTATGGAAAAATGTAGCAAGTTCTTGCTAGGATCAAAGATTAGATAAAATTTTCAGTTCTAGGATTAGCCTTGCCCATGGTAACAAGATTCTACTAGGCTGAAGCTTCTGCCAGCAAGAAGAGCGATCGCCAAAAAGTTTGCCAGTGTTCGCTATTGGCTTATCCTAAGGAAGGATTCGATAATTCTCAAGGTAGGTTCGGGTGTTCGATGCTTGCTTAGTTTACCTTCACTGTCACCTACAGCGATCGCAATTAGCCCGATAGAGATAATCTCTCGAGTCAATGGTTTAAATCAATCCTCTCATTATATAAGTATTTAAACTTAATTGTCCACCATTCCGTCAGTGTCTTGTAAGTAAGGATTATTGTTAGATGGACTTCTCGATCGCCACACTCCTCTCTCATCTTAGTGATGATAAATTAGCTACGGGTAAACTTCTCGAAAAAAAATTAGGCTGCGAAGACGATCCCGAAAGCTGCGAAAAATTGCAAGTGATTCTCGATGCTTTGGAACGTCTGGGAATGGTTGTCAAAGAACGGGGGCGCTATCGTCGTGTGATCGAGGAAAATATCGTAGAAGCAAAGCTGCGCTGTTCCAGTAAAGAATTTTGCTTTGCTATCCAAGATATCGAAGATGCTGATGACATCTACGTCTCGAAAAATCATCTCAGTAACGCTTGGAATGGCGATCGAGTTTTAGTCAAAATCATCCGCGAGGGAACCCGTCGTCGTTCCCCAGAAGGAGAGGTGAGATTAATTCTCGAACGAGCTAATCCTTCGCTTCTAGCGCAAGTAAAACAGGAAAATGAGCAGTTTGTGGCGGTTCCCCTCGATGATCGCCTGAAATTTACGCTTAATCTCCTCGAAAATGGTCAAAATCTCCAAGAAAATATCGATCACCTCGTTCATGTTTCCGTCCTCCGTTATCCCCTAGGGGAAATGCCTCCCATCGGTAAAGTTACTCGCATTCTCGGTTCCACGGCCGAGGCCGCTGCCGACACAGATATCGTCTCCTGTAAACACGATCTACCCCATAATTTTCCGCCAGAAGCCCTTGAAATTGCCGATAATTTAGCAGATTTCTTCGATAGTGGCGAAAAAGAACAACTGCGAGATTTAACTCCACTCTTCACCTTTACCATCGAAGATGACACCCCCCTGGATTATCCCCCAATCATTGAAAATGCCTTTTCTTTAGAGAAAATCAACCAAAATCGCTGGCAAGTCGCCATTCATATCAGCGATGTCACCCGTTACATCGAACGGGGCGGATTATTGGATAAAGTTGCCAAAAAACGGGGAACAGCCGTCTATTTAGGCGAAAAAGTGCTGCCATTAGTCCCGGCTGCCCTTGCCAGTCGTTGTTCCCTGTCACCCCAAGAACAGCGCCCCGCTATTTCTATCCTCGTCACCCTCGATGATAAGGGGGAGCTAGTGGAGTACGAAATCACCCGCAGCCTCATCCAAGTGGATCAACATTTTACCTATCAACAGGTGCGCGATCTGCTCAGTGAAGAAGATAGCGAAGCTGCCCCCACCGATACCGTTGAAACCCTGAAAGATTTATTTTTCAGCGTTTGCCCCACCCTAAAATCCCAACGTCTGCAGCGGGGTAGTTTTGATATTCAATTAGACAAAATCTCTCCCTACAAAGATGAAGGACGGGGGGGGACTGTTCTCGCTTCTAATAATTTACCAGCCCGTTCTTTACTGACAGAAGTGGCGATTTTAGCCGGCAAAGTTGTCGCTGAACATTTACAGGCCTTAAAATTGCCCTGTATCTACTGTGGACAATCGGAACCGGATTGGGATGAATTGGAGGATTTACTCAAATTAGCCAATAATTTAGGGGCAGAATTAAATTTAACTGCCGAGGAGGAGATTAAACCCAATGACTATCAAAATCTCACCCGCACTTTTTCCGCTTCTTCATCGGTGAAAGTCCTCAATTATCTCCTGCAAGAAACTCTCAAATTAGTTAGATATAGCAGCCATCCTCTGCCCCATTTTGGTTTGGCCTATCCTAGCAATTATACCCACTGTCTCTCCCCCCTACAAAGATATGCCGATCTTTGGGTACAACGGGTGTTAAAACTTCTATTAACTGAGGGGAAAGATCGCCGCAGCAAAATCGTCAAAGTCGGGGTTAATTTGGGCAGTAATAGCTGTCATGGACAGATTCATTGGAATATTCTCCCAAGTCAAATTCAGGAGGAGTTAGAAGAAGAAAGCCATCTAATTGTTTCCCATCTCAATGATCGCTCAAAAATTGCTGAAGATGCCGAAAAAGACCTAGAAGGATTGAAAAAAGCCGAGAAAATGAAAGAAAAAATGGGTCAAGTTTTTCGCGGCTTAATTACCGGTGTACAATCCTATGGTTTCTTCGTGGAAATTTCCGATTTATTAGTGGAAGGGTTGGTCCATGTTTCTTCTCTCAAGGATGATTGGTACGAATATCGCGCCCGTCATAGCTGTTTGGTAGGACGAAAAAATCGCGTTGCCTATCGTCTCGGTGATGAGGTAGAAGTGGAGGTAAAAGATGTAGACTATTATCGTCAGCAAATCGATCTAGTTACGGTTAGCGGTGGCAGTTCAGCAAGTTATGACGACTTAGAAGAAGATTAATTATGAATCAACCAACCACCGAAAAAATCGGGAAAACCCGCTTTATTCTGCCCTTTTTATGCGGTATTTTTCTCTTTTTAACTGGCTGTGTCCGTTACGATGTAGGCATTAATTTTCCCCACCAACACCACGGGGAAATTATTCAACATATCACCCTCGGACAACGTTTAACCAGTCTCAGTCAAACCGAAGCCACTAAATGGTTAAATAGTATCGAACAGAGGGCAAAATTACTTAAGGGGAAAACCGCTCATATTTCCGAACGAGAAATAATTGTCACTATTCCCTTTAGTAATAGTCAGGAATTAGAGGAAAAATTCAATCAATTTTTTGATCCTAGTTCTTCCTTTAAAATCACAAATTCCCCTAATAACGATGATATAAAGTTACTGCAACTAGATTCAAAACTGGCAGTGACAGAACAAGATTGGTTCTTTTTGAACCAGAAAAACTTAAAATTAACCGTTGATTTGCGGGCTTTGGGTGTACTTTCCGAACAGGGAAATATTATCATTAGCCCCGGTTCCTTAGTTGATATCGACTTCGCTTTAAAGACTTCCTTCGCTGGTCAAAATATTGAAGATGACTCAGGATTAAATCCCCCAGTAGAACAAGTTGACAATCAGTTAATTTGGCATTTAAAACCGGGAGAAATTAACACCATTACGGCGGCTTTTTGGGTTCCTAACTATTTAGGTATCGGCACAATCGTTATTGTTTTAATAACAGTTTTTGCCTATTACTTGAAATATAAACGCTTGCCCGGTATATCCCCATCGACTTAAATTGAGAGGGCAACTAAGTAGTTAGTGTTAAAAACTGTCAGACACCCCCCTTATCAAGGGGGGATTAAGGGGGGATCCATCTTCAATTTAATTATAAACAGCCACTTATTGACCAAAATTTAATGATCAATAAGAGAAAAATTAGCCAACTCTAAAACTGATCTAAAAATTGGCCAACAATAGGGAAAATTTTGGCTAGGATCAAATCATAGTCATAATTGAGACTAGACGAGTTTCCCTTTTTTTACTTTATTACTGGCAATTACAGTTATGGTTAGCAATATTCCCTTTTCTATCCCCGAACATAGCCTCGATCGAGATTGTACCACCCTCTCCCGTCACGTCCTGCAGCAACTACAAAGCTTTTCCCCCGACGCACAGGATTTAAGCGCAATTATGAGTCGGATTGCCCTAGCGGGGAAATTAATTGCCCGTCGTCTCAGTAAAGCGGGATTAATGGCGGATGTGCTAGGTTTTACTGGAGAAACCAACGTACAAGGGGAATCAGTCAAGAAAATGGACGTTTTTGCCAATGAAGTCTTTATCTCGGTTTTTAAGCAAAGTGGTTTAGTTTGCCGTCTTGCTTCCGAGGAAATGGATAAACCCTATTATATCCCAGAAAACTGTCCCATCGGTCGCTATACCCTACTCTACGACCCGATCGATGGTTCTTCCAATGTGGATATTAACCTAAATGTGGGTTCGATTTTTGCCATCCGTCAACAGGAAGACAATGATTTAGACGGAGAAGCGCGGGATTTACTGCAAAATGGTCGTAAACAAATCGCCGCCGGTTATATTCTCTACGGACCCTCGACTATTTTAGTTTACTCGATCGGTCGTGGTGTTCATGCCTTTGTTCTTGACCCCAGTTTAGGGGAATTTATCCTTGCCCAAGAAAATATTATTATCCCCGACCATGGCCCGATTTATAGTACCAATGAGGGCAATTTTTGGCAGTGGGATGAGGCAATTCGCGACTATACCCGTTATGTCCATCGTCATGATGGTTACACGGCCCGTTACAGTGGGGCATTAGTGGGAGATATCCACCGAATTTTAATGCAGGGTGGTGTTTTTCTCTATCCGGGTACTGTTAAAAATCCCCAGGGAAAATTGCGCTTAATTTATGAAACTGCCCCCCTTGCTTTTTTAATTGAACAGGCAGGAGGTAAAGCTAGTGATGGGGTGACAAATCTTTTAGATATCGTTCCCGATAAATTACACACCCGCACACCTTTAGTGATCGGTAGTATCGAAGATGTTAAATTAGTAGAGTCTTTTATCGCTGATCGCCGTCATCGCGATGGAGTTTAACTTATAGTTTTATTTAGCGATTAAGTAAGTAGTTATAATTAAATTGAAGATAGATTTTGCCTCTGATCCCCCCTGCCCCCCTTGATAAGGGGGGTGCCGATCCCCCCTGCCCCCCTTGATAAGGGGGGTGCCGATCCCCCCTGCCCCCCTTGATAAGGGGGGTGCCGATCCCCCCTGCCCCCCTTGAT
>NZ_JAPZSR010000440.1:0-5598 GCF_027531875.1 Microcystis sp. LE19-84.1B
GTACGGGCGAAGCATTCGGATAGAAAATCTACGGTTTCACCGATAGGTTATTGCCCGAATGCTTCGCCCCTACAGGACGCGGGCCGATGAAGACGCAAGGTTTTGAACGACGATTCTCTCAAAATCTTGCACCTGTTTCGGAAGAAAAGCCCCAAAACCCTTACTTTGCCTACATTTCACATTTATTCAGCCAACCCTAAATATTAGTACAAAAGCTCAGACTTTCCCCTCTCCCATGCAGTCCTACTATCCCTCGGCCATTAAGCGCAATAATTCGTCAGTGGATAGCTTGCCGCTGGCGTCGGTTCCCTCCAATAAACTATCGGCGAGATCGCGTTTATGGTGGTGCAGATCGACAATTTTTTCCTCGATCGTATCCTTGGCCACTAAGCGATAAATCGTCACCGGACGTTTTTGGCCGATGCGGTGAGCGCGATCGGAGGCCTGATCCTCCACTGCGGGATTCCACCAGGGATCAAGATGGATAACATAATCGGCTGCGGTGAGATTTAATCCTGTCCCCCCGGCTTTTAAACTAATTAAAAATACGTCCCCTTCCCCCGCTTGAAAGGCTTTCACCTGTTTCTGCCGATCGCCAGCTGGGGTACTACCATCGAGGTATTGATATTTTATCTGCCGTTGCTCGAGATAACTGCGGACAATCGCTAAATGATCGACAAATTGACTAAATACCAACGCTTTATGCTGATTATCCAATAAATCATCCAGAATTTCCCCGAAACGGGACAATTTCGAGCCAGCTAAATCCAAATCTGGAGCCACTAACTGCGGGTGACAGCAGGCCCGGCGTAATTTCATGATCTCTGCCAGTACCTGGAGATGTTTCGCTCCGGCGGTACTGTCACTCTCGCTTAATTTCTCCAAAGCGCGCCGCCGTAAGGCCTCGTAAAACGCCTTTTCCTCGACGCTTAACTCGATCGGGACTAAAATCTCGGTACGGGGCGGTAATTCCGCCAGAACTTGGTTTTTGGTGCGCCGGAGAAGGAAAGGCCGCACCAGTTTTTTTAACTGTTCGCGAGCGGTTTTATCGCCGTATTTTTCGATCGGGGTGGCGAAACGGCGATCAAAACTTTCCAAGGAGCCCAACAATCCGGGGTTAATAAAACGGAAAAGATTCCATAATTCCCCTAAATGATTCTCGATCGGTGTTCCCGTGGTGATTAGTTTAAAATCCCCCCGCAGATTCATCGCTGCTTTCGATCGCTTGGTGGAGAAATTCTTAATCGCTTGGGCCTCATCGAGAACGATTGTTCGCCATTCCACCCCGGCCAACATGGTGGCCACTTCTTCCTGCTGTAATAACCCATAGCTACAGACCAACAGATCAAAAGGTTGCAGTCGATCGAGTAGTGCTTGCCGATCGCCTGTACCCAATTGGATGATATTTAAGGTAGGTGCGAACCTTTCCGCCTCACTAATCCAGTTCAAACATACTGAAGTAGGAGCGATCGCTAAAGTCGGTCCCTCCGAGGCGCGGGTAAGGATCACTGCCAGAGCCTGTAAAGTTTTCCCTAATCCCATATCATCGGCCAAACAGGCCCCGGCCCCCCACCGGGCCAGCCTAGCTAACCAGCGAAAGCCTTCCAATTGATAGTCGCGCAATTCTGCCTGTAGAGTTGAGGGGACTTCTGGGGTAAAATCCTGACTCTCCTGAAAGCGTTGTAAATTATCGCGCCAACGTTTATCGGCCTTGAGTTGTCCCACTTCCTCGGTGAGTTCCGAGAGAATCGGGGCAGCGAAGGGATGAAACCGCAAACCGTCGCCGGACTTTTCCGAGAAAGCGCGCATTTCCTGTAACCGTTCCCGAAATGCCTCGGTTAGGGCGAGAAATTGACCATCTCCGAGGGGAATAAACCGCCCCGGCGCTCCCTCTAGCAATTTCATCAACTCCTGCATACTCAGCACCGATTTCTCCTCTAGGTGCAGTTCACCACTGACGGCAAACCAATCCCGTTGACTGTGGATATTTAGGTGTAGGTCTTGTAATCGAAGCTGACGCGACACCCGCCATTTTTCCCCTTCCGGCCATTCCACAAGGACGCTATCGCTTAATTCCCGCAATTCCAGCAGTAGATCTAGACAATCCTCTGGATTTTCTAGCCGCCATTCCCCATTTTCTTCCTCAAAACTGATCAGGATCGGACAAGAATCGATCGCTGTTTGGGCCAGTTTTTTCTCTAGGGCTAGATCTCTGGTGGTTTGCAGCCGTTCCCCCTCGATTTCGGCGATTACTGTTTCTCCCCCTTTTCCAGGCTGGAAATAGGGACCGGCTGCCCCAAAAGGACGGCTGAGAACCGCCACTTTTAAACCCTCTCCGGCCGGTAAGAGATGAATCCGGGGTTGACTATCGGCTGCCACTGACCGGGCTGCTTTTCCTCCCCCGATATCGGAATGTACTGTCACGATCCCGGACAGGGAATTGATCGCGCCCAGGACTTTTTCCCGGCCCTTGTCGGGGACTTCTAGGCGGTTGCTTTTGCCGATAATGTCGGCGATGCTTCGGTGTTCCGGCTTGACTTCGATTACCTTAACGCGAGTGGGGGTTTCTTTCCAAATCAGCACTTCTTGGCGATCGCTGAGATCGGGCAGTAAAGACAGGATTAATTTACCCGATTTTCCCTTTCTTACTCGCAATTCCGGTTCCCCAGCGACGATTTCTACCCGCGTTCCGGGGGAATCTTCCCAGAACACCAGGGGATGACCGATCAGTTCGATAATGGCCCGGCGCTCAAAGTGATACTCGTTCTGGCCATAGTAACTGGATTCCACGAAGATATGGGCGCAAATTTTCAGGTCTTGCGGGGTTAAATAGTCAATTTCCCCAGTTTTTCGCAGACGTTTAAGGGAGACGGGACGGCCGCGACTCCAATTGCCCCGCGCGTCGAGTTTCTGTTCTTTTGGTTGCAGGAAATAATCCTCGGAATGGATAGTGATAAACCAAGCAAGGCGGACGACGGGGTTAGATTTACCCGGGGTTGGTGTTGGCGCGCACAGATTAGTCAAGGCATTCAGGCACAGTTGCCAAGC
Organism: Microcystis sp. LE19-84.1B; assembly: GCF_027531875.1. Lineage (NCBI taxonomy): Bacteria > Bacillati > Cyanobacteriota > Cyanophyceae > Chroococcales > Microcystaceae > Microcystis > Microcystis sp. LE19-84.1B. Next base: position 3,049 of record NZ_JAPZSR010000440.1, read on the forward strand.
TTCTTGGGGTTCGATCGCATCTACCAGGGGGGAAGGGAGACGCTGGTTTTTAAGCACCTCCGCTTCCGGCGCTCGATCGAGTCGGGACAGTAGGGCCCCGGTTTCTAGGGCTAACCAATGGTAGCCGGCCGCCTTGGCATCTTTGTAGAGGGGCAAGAGTAGCCGGGGCAGATGTTTTTTAGCGATGTCGCTACTCATCCAGTAGAGACAGATACTACAGATAAGAGTCTCTAGACCCTGGCCCATTTGGTAGGGATTGATCGTCGCGTCGATGATTGCGTCTTTGGCCTGCATATCTCCCTGACGGGCAGCGATGATTTTTTCCAGACGGGCATAGATAGGACTGAAAGGATGATCGTTTTGACGCGTCACCCAACTGATATAGCTGGCGGCTTCGGCGAGACGTTCGGGGGTTCCTTCTTTGAGGAGGGCGAAAATAAAGGAGAAGCCGCTAATCGAAGAAAAATAGATTTTTTGTTTTCCTTTGGCTTTTTTTAGGGCTTTAAGGGCGAGGGTATATTCTTGGATCGCTTTGCTGTTTTCCCCGCCCAGAAAGGCAATCCAACCCCGTATCGCCCCGATTGCTGCTGCTTGGTTTTCCGGGAAGGGGCGATCGAGATACCGACGCACTTTATCGCTTTGTCCTCGGATGATTGCCTGTTCGAGCCACAAATGGGCTTCGGAAACACTGGTCTGGTCTTGACAGAGTTCTTCTAGGAGGGAAAAAGCTCCATCGGCGCGAGTTATTTTTTCAAAAGCCTTGACAAGAATGCTATTTAGTGCTATTGCCTGAAATTTGGTCGGTTGCGTCCGTAACCAATCCCCATCGAAGGGGTTATCGTAGATGAGGATAAGAAGGTCTTCTAGGCTGGTTTTTGAGGAAGAATAGCTGGTTTTCTGATAATCGGCGATTTGTTGTTCGATCGAGTCGAAATCCTGACGATAGATGGCCAGACGGATTTCTCGGATTAATTGCTCTTTTCCCTGAAAAACTAGGCTTTCATCCCAACGAGTTCGGGGTTGCGCCAGTTTTGCCTTGATAATCTCGGCAAAACGCTTGAATTCTCCCTTACTAACGCTATCACGGCTGGCAATCTCGACGAGGAGGGGATGACAGCGCGGCCCGTAGCCTTTGTCCTGGGTGATCACTTCCGCTTCTAGGAGGAGATCTAAATGGGATTTCAGGGTTTGGCCGTTAAATCGCCGGTTGTTCTCGTCGCGGTAATGAGCTTGATTTAAACAGTCTAGAAAAGTGCTGCGGGCGATCGGTTCATAGATTAGGGAAAAAAAACGGACGATCACCTGATCTAGTGCCGATAATTGTTGGTAGCGTTCGATGAGTTGACGGCGGATTTGCTCTATATCTTGCATATTCGGTTATATTCGCTGATAATCCTAATCTTTTTGCGGGGATATGACTGCAATTTATGGACGGGTTTCTAAAAAAGGTTCGATATCGATCGGGAACCAATCCCCGTCTAATACCTGTTCGAGAGTGAATATAGACTCTAGGGGAATCGCGTTTTTATCGACTATCCGCGCGTTAATCAGGGATTTTCTGGCGGTTACATAGGCTTTTTTCCAAGAATCGCGGGCATGGTTGACGAGGGTGGCACTATCTATTTTTTGTTCTAATTGCGATCGGAAAGCCGCAATCTCCACTATCCAATGACGGGCATTCCGTTCTTTTTCCGATTCCCAATAGGATAGTTTTAGCAAGTGTTCGATTAAAACGGTTAATAAACTCGTTATTGCCTGTCTCTCGCTTTTTCCCATGCACTCCACTTCCTCGATCAGGTTTTCCCAGTCCACCCGGTCAAACTCTTTCCGCTTTAACAGTTCGGCGGTTTTTTCTGTCCAGAGAACAAAATCTTCTTCGTAGAGAGCGGTCATCATAGATTTCTCATCCCGACCGGGAGCGCGGGGTAATGGCTCGATTATAACGCTCGATCGCTATCCTCGATCAGCTTCCAGTCCGGGGAATTTTTGCCAAGTTAGAGATTTATTCTCTAGCACAAGTTGTTCTTTTTGTCAAGAAAACTTTTCCTTTTTAACAAAAGTACACAAACATTTTGAGCAACCTTATTGACGATGTTATTTTGGGACTAGAGGGGAAAGATAACGTCGCTGCTAGAATTTAATTTTCAGACAAATAACCTCAGAGCAGAAATCATGACCTTTACACCAGCTATTGATCCAGATATTGAATACCCCGATAGTGACGGTAAACCCATGGCCGATAATACCGAACAATACGAATGGATCGTGAAAATCAAAGAAAATCTTGAGATTCTTTTTGCTAATTCTCCTCAGGTTTTTATTGCCGGAGATCTGCTCTGGTATCCCGTCCAAGATAAGAAAATTACTGGACCAGTTGCTCCCGATGTTATGGTAGTATTTGGTCGTCCGAAAGGAAGAAGGGGTTCCTATAAACAATGGCAAGAAGATAATATCGCTCCTCAAGTGGTCTTTGAAATTCTTTCACCTTCTAACAGCTTAGAAGAAATGGAGCGAAAACTACTCTTTTATCAACGTTATGGAGTGGAAGAA
>NZ_JAPZSR010000199.1:0-3174 GCF_027531875.1 Microcystis sp. LE19-84.1B
GTCAGTCTGTAGAGCGACCATAAGACCAGAACAGAGTAAATCTGTTAAGGCAGGTGCGGAACCCCGCAAGGGAAAGAAGCAGAAACCCAAATCGTGAGGTTTGGGAATCACCGTCCGTTTACGGCGGTGAGGATGTCAAGGAAAGACAAAAGAAGCGATCGTGTGCTAAGTAGGTGGGTGGAATTAAATATAAAATGAACGTAGGTTGGGTTGAAGCATGAAACCCAACGCCCGCTCATGTTACGCTACCGCTAACCCATCCTACAAATAATTGTGCCTACCTACTTAATTATGAGATGAGCGATGCAGGAAGAAAAAGCGATATTTAATATCAACAATACTTTTTATCGACCGGAGAGTAAAATCGTCCGAGATTTAGGAGTTTTAGGGGCGGCAATTGCCCAAAAAGAGCGGGGCAGTTTGCGCGTTTTAGAAGTAATGAGCGGCTCCGGTGTGCGAGCGCTCAGGTATTGGTTAGAAAGTGGTGCGGATTGGCTGTGGGTTAATGATGGTAATCCAGAAATTAAGCCAACTTTAGACGCTAACTTAGAGAGTTTATTACAACAGAAAAAAGGGAAAATAACCTATAAATCTGCTCAAGAAGTTCTCCTAGAATGTTATCTTAAAAAAGACCATTATGATCTAGTTGATATTGATGCTTTTGGTTCTCCTGCATCTCTGTTTAGTGCTATTCCTTTAGCCACTAAAATCGGTGGTTTAATTTATCTAACTAATACCGATGGACGGACGCTAACGGGTCATAATCTAGAAAATAGTTTAGCTGATTATGGAGCCTATGCTCGCAATCATCCGGCTGCCCACGAACAGGGATTAAGATTAATTATCGCTGGTTTGCAATTAGAATCGGCCCGGTTAGGTTTAGGAATTACGCCGATTTTTTCCTTCTTTTTTGGTCAAAGTTATCGGGTGATGGTGCGGTTAACAGCTAATAGACAATTAAATAGTCATAACTACGGTTTTCTCGGTTATTGTCATAGCTGCGGGGAATATCAATCAGTGCCTTGTCCGAAGTTAGGCAAGATAGTTTGTTCTGGGGACGGGCAACCTTTAACCTTAACTGGACCCTTGTGGTTAGGCAGTTTACACGATCGCTTTTATCTAGAAAAGATGGCAGATTTAGCCGCTCAATGGCAGTGGAAAAAGGTAGTTAAATTGTTAGAAATAATGAGGGAAGAAAACGATTTTCCTCCCTATTTTTATAGCTTTCGGGAAATTGGGAGAAGGGGTAAATTAGATTTACCCAAAAGGGAAGATTTAATTGCAGCTCTCTTAGAACAAGGTTATCGAGCCGCTGCCACCCATATTAACCCGCAAGCGTTGAAAACTAACGCTTCTTTAGCCCAATGTATCGCACTGCTCAAGGACTAATTAATTAAGGTTTGCTGAATAAATCTAAAGGCTTTTTAAAAATCAAAAAGTGCCAGTCCTTACAGTGTTCAGGGGGTAAAATTCCGGGACTTTTTCCCTGAAAATTAGGGAAGTGGAATCCCTGGGAATATCGATGTTACAATTAATTATAGCACCCACCGCAAGAGCGATCGAGCAGGGAAAACAATTAATTCCACGGATTAGACAAGAATTACCTAAGGTCAAACAACAGCAAGAACTTTTAGAATTGATAGAGACAATCTTGGTTTATAAGCTACCCCAAGTCAGTAGAAAGGAGATAGAAGCGATGTTTAGTTTAAGTGATTTAAAACAAACTAAAGTGTATCAGGAAGCTTTGGAGTAAGGCAGACAAGAAGCTGAATTAACAGCGTTTATTGGCATTAGGATTAAACTTTGAACAGATAGCACAAGCTTTATCTCGTTATCTCGTTCCCAGGTTCTACCTGGGAACGCTCTCTTCAGGTTCTACCTGAATATTGCTTTAAGGCAGAGCCTTAAATATTGTGTTTCAAGGCAGAGCCTTGAAACAAGGGTTTAAAAATCTCAAAAAAAAAATCGACCCGCCTTAGGGCGGGAGACAAAGGGCAAAAGAGCAAAAGAACAAAGGGTTAAAGTCCTGGGGAGACACACGCAACCCGAAAACCGTTGCTGAAGCCGTTGCCGGGGCTGTCCCAGTCGCGGTAGGCAGAACGACAGTGCCTAGGGTTGTAGTACCAAGAACCGCCGCGCAGACACTTGAGATGAGAACGATTATCATTATTGATAAGCCACGCCGATCCATCCGTCGGCGCTCCGATATAGTTATCGTGCCAATCGTCTTCGCACCACTCCCAAACATTGCCACTCATGTCATAGAGTCCCCAAGCATTGGGCTTTTTCTGGCCCACAGGATGAGTTTTATCCTGAGAATTTCCGCTATACCAAGCGTAATCTCCTGACTGATTAGCATCATCACCGAAATAAAAGCGAGTAGTAGTCCCCGCACGACAGGCATATTCCCATTCCGCTTCCGTGGGTAGGCGATAGGTTTTTCCTGTTATTTGACTCAATTTCTGACAAAAAGCTTGAGCATCATTCCAACTAACCTGTTCTACCGGATTTTGCGGATTGTTTTTAAAATGAGAGGGATTGGTTCCCATTACCGCTTGATATTGTGCCTGAGTGACTGGATATTTCCCAATCGCAAAACTGTTGACTTTAACTTGGTGTGGAGGCTTTTCAGCACTTGCAGCACCAGAATCACTATCAGGAGAACCCATGAGAAATTGACCTGCTGGTAAGCTCACCATCTCTAGTGTTACTACGTTGGATATTTTTTCGGTAAATGGAGTAGGTGAAGCAATCAGGGGTATTGGTGAAACAGGCTTTTTGACTGCTGCCGGTGCTGGTGGAGGTGACGGGGGAGAATTCCATCCCACAGGTTGTAAGGCATTTAAAACCTGTTGTGCTGTCCATCTTTGTTTTCTATCTTTTTGCAAACACCCTTCAATAATCGGTTTAAACTCTTTCGGTAAACTAGGGATTTGTAGCTCACAATTCATCACCTTGGCCATTAATTGATTAATATCATTATTGAACTTATAGGGAAGTTGATTAGTCGTCATTTCGATTAACATAATACCTAATGACCACAGATCCCAAGCTGAGGAAATATCCCCCCTAAAGGCTTCAGGAGGCATATAAATAATTGTACCGCTATTGTGGACGGTTTGAGTGTGGCTTTTGTTATTTAAAGTTCTAATTAAGCCAAAATCTGCTAACTTG
>NZ_JAPZSR010000188.1:0-1170 GCF_027531875.1 Microcystis sp. LE19-84.1B
AAACTTTTCTGACTTTTCTTCAGCTATTTATGAATGTCTGAATGATGCCCACCTGAAACATAAAAAAGAACTGGATTCCTTGCTCACTCTACGATTTCAGAAGTTTAATAAATCTCAGATTATGAACGTCTAAAGTATATATAAGTAGTAAATATTAAGCCAATAAAAGGAATTCTAAGTTTTTTTCTAAGTTTTGTTATACCTTTGTCAGAAAAACGAGAAAAAAGTGGAGATATTAATATAGAAAATATGAGCCATACTACAATAATTAATTTTAAAAATAAAAGAATATTTGAATTGACAAAAGGAACTATAAGAGGTATGTAGCAAGCAAAAGAAAATCCCATTAAAAATAAACCTAATAAGTTTGCCTTTTTAAAGAAATTGACTAAAAAACCAAGCCATATCGTACTAATATTTTCAATAAAAATGGTTTCATTAAAATTAGTATCAGCATTAATATTCCAATTTTTCTTATTTGTTCCTATTAATTTAGCACTAGAAAAGTCCGTACCGTTGACGTTGGCATTAGCAAAGTTAGAATTTCGCAAAGTCGCTTTGTAGAATGTGCAATTGTTGAGATCAGAACTAGAGAAATCACAATTGATCAGCGTGGCTTGGGTAAACTGAGTACGGGATAGGTTTGCTTTGTTAAAAAATGTTCCAGTTTTTAGTTGAAAGTCTCCAATTAACATCCATAAAAAAAATAAACACAATGGCGCAAAAATAAAGTTTAGCCCAAGAATATTATCAAGAAAAAATCCAGAAAAAGAGGACATCAACAAGGTGTCATTAACAAACTCTTTGTTTAAGCTTTCAGAAAGTGAACGTAAAAAGGTTATCAAAGAATGACTTAAAAATAGACCGATAAGCAAACCTAAAATCATAATAGGTATACTTAAAATATATCCTCCAAAATCATAAGAAAATGTCAATATTTTCGACCCCAAAAATCCCTGAACGACACCTATCAAGACGGCCACAATGAAAGTTATTTCTTGAGTGCGGCTTCGTCCTGCCTTTGTACCTGAAAAATCTGCTCCTTCAAGATTGGCATTGGTGAAATCACAACCTCTTATATCGGCATTGCGAAAGTTTGCTCCTGCTAGGTTTTGATTATCTTTAAATGAGCGATTCCTTAGATCCTGATTGGAAAAGTCAAGGGGGTTG
>NZ_JAPZSR010000347.1:0-1580 GCF_027531875.1 Microcystis sp. LE19-84.1B
TTCTTGATGAGCTTTTTCTGCCTGTAAAGCCAAAAGTTGATTTTCCAACTCGGAAAATCTCTCAAATTCCTCGATTGACAGCACGACTGCAACATTACGTCCCTTTTTTGCTATCTTTACTGGTTCTCTTCGAGCCAAGTCTAACAGTTCGCCAAAGCGATTTTTTGCCTCTGAGGCTCCTAATGTTTTCATAACTAACCTTTCTAGAAACTAGCCATTATGGCCATTTTAGCTATTATAGCAATTATTGACAGGAGAATCACCGCCACCAGCGACTAACATCCCTAATACTTTGATACACTTCTCTTAAGGCAACCTCCCCCCAAAAATGAAGGATTAAAGGGACTAAGTTGGGAATAGTTTCGAGGAAATGAGGGCGAGTGAGAGTTCCCAAAGCATGAAGGGTATTTTCCCAGAAGGATAGATCAATATGGTTAGGCGTTAACACCTGAGTTATAATTAGAACGAAAATTAACTAAGGCAGTTGTTCTCAAATGAAATTAAAGGAAAGGTATATCACCGATGAGCAGGGTAATCGAATAGGTATTCTTTTAGATATAGAAGAATATCAGAAACTGCTGGAAGAATCAGAAGAGTTAGATGCCATTAGAGCCTATGATTTGGCTGTCTCAGGTGGGGATGATGAAATTCCTTTTGAAGTAGCGATCGCTGAAATTGAAAATAGTCAGCAATGAGTTACAATATTACTATTAAAAAACGTGCTTCTAAGGCTTTAGCAAATCTCCCAAAGGATGATTATCAAAAAGTTCGAGATGGCATTAGAGAATTAGCTGAAAATCCAAGACCATCAGGATGTCTAAAACTGACAGGAAGAGAAGGTTGGCGGGTTCGGATTGGAGTTTATCGAATTATTTATGGGATCGATGATTCAGAAAAGAAGGTGATTGTTCTTGATATTGGGCATCGAAAGGATATTTACCGCTAAATACAAGCAATCATCCCTCACAATATCAGAGCAAAAGCGATCGCCTTTGATGTTTTAATAGGTTTGAGGTTGAAAATTATCGGGAATATCTAATTCAAATACCTGGTCATGAATCCGAGCCACATAAAACCCTTCTTGCAGAATTTTTTCTCGTAATTCGTTGGATAAGTCAACGGATGCTAGTATGCCATAGAGTTTTTTATCTTTGTGTTCAGGAAAAAAGCTGCGAAACCGTTGCAAAATACTTTTTAATTGTGTAATAGATTCCTCTCTAGCATGACTTTTAACCTCGACGATATAGGCAGTATTTAGCTCACCATTAGTATAGGCAAGAACATCAATTTCTAGGTGTTGTCCATTTTTACTGACTCGCACACTGGGACTAACAACTTCCATACCAAAGCGTTGTCTGAGAATCGTTTCCATTGAGGGAAGGGCAAGTCCTTCGGTAAAGCTGCCGAATTTGGCACCAAGTCCCCCAATTTGCCGTCCTAATTCTGGCTCTTCGGGAATTGTTATGCAAATAATTAACTTAAAATAAAATTCGATGAGAGCAACTACGCTCAAAAGTAGCTGAAATTCATACAGGAAAGGACTTAAGGCACAAATAGGTTAATACCAAAAGATAGACAAT
>NZ_JAPZSR010000100.1:0-5317 GCF_027531875.1 Microcystis sp. LE19-84.1B
CTTTTTTTGTTGCTAAATTGTTACAAAACTAAATAAAAAAAGCCTTGACAATTGAGTTACTTTATGTAAAAGTAAGACCAACCTAATGTTGTTAAGACTTAGGAAAAAAGACAATACAAACAAGAGGTAATTCTCAATGAAAACCAAAAAACTGACACCCCGCAATGCTGCTCCTGTCCAACGGGAAAATACCGCTACCGTCTCTCGTGATGGCAATGCGATTGCCCCCCTGCACGGCCATGAGTACGTATATGATCCTTTTGCGGGGGACGACGCAGAGTAATCCCCCTGATTCTAGCACGAACCTCAAATCAGGTCAAAAGTCTTTTTCTCCTTGCCAGGGCGCACGGTTTGCCTCAATGAATTGACGTACAACCCTAGTTAATTCGTGGCTTTCGGATACCTGGAACCCGGGGAGAAGCTTCTTGAGCAGGGGAGAGAGGGAGCAGGGGAGTACAGGTTTTTGCTCTTCTGTTGTCTCCCTTTTCCTTGGAGCACGAGTGCTAGAAGATTTAGATTCAGGGAGATGAGATCCTGCCAATAGCTTACTCCCCCAGGGTTATCGGGTAGCGGTGTTCTTCTCCTTGGGTTTGTACCTTTGACAGAATTAGATGAGCTATGATTAAAGTAAGATTTACTTATTCATACATCACAAATGACTCAAATTACTATTAATTTACCAGTCAGTTTACTTGAATCAGCCCAATGTTTAGGAAAGGCTACAGAACGAGAGTTATCAGAGGTTTTAATTGATACCTTAGAAATCATTTTGCCTACCTTTAATAGTCTCTCAGCTGTGGGCAATCATCTTGAAGTTTCCCATCTTTTAGATTCCGAAGTTATTGAATTAGCTAATTCAAAAATGGATGCTGTTCAAAATCAACGCTTGGGAGAGTTACAAGCTAAGGGAAAAAATACGGGCTTAACCGAAGCCGAAGGCTATGAATTATTAGTTTTAATCTCAATTTACCAAATGGGACAATTAAGAAAGTCAATAGCCTTAGCTGAAGCCGTTAAACGAGGTTTGAGAGAGCCTTTAATACCATGAGTTTTCTTACAGAAACCTTACGCCAAAAAGTTAGACAACGGGCAGGAAATCGTTGTGAATATTGCCTAAGTCACCAGGATTATATTATGGGGAGATTACAAATTGATCATATCCAACCTTTAGCTAAAGGAGGTGTTAATACAGAAGATAATTTATGTTTAGCTTGTGAATTATGTAATTAATATAAATGGACTCAAACTGAGGCTATTGATCCCAAATCTGAGGCGTTGGTTTCCTTATTTAATCCTCGCCTTCAAAAATGGTAAGAACATTTTACTTGGACTCCAGAGAGAACAGAAATTATGGGAGTAACGGCTTGTGGTCGAGCAACAATTGTAGCTTTAAGATTAAATAGTAATCTGGCTGTTATTGTGCGTAAAAATTGGGTTAAAGCTGGTTGGCATCCACCTGATTTGCAGACGGAATCTCACCTTACCTAAAATATTCTTTTCACAATCTAAAAACTGGCCATTATGATAGTTGCTGACATTCAAAAAAACTCCCTCAAAGAGCAAAGACTACAATTTATTCGTAACCATCAACAAGCTTTCGATGTTGAGCCGATTTATCCTCTGCGGCTATTTGAAGACTTTGTGATGGAAGTTGAAGGCAATTGTTACATTGAAGCCTCTTGTAAGATAGAATTAGATAAATTAATTGCCTCACGGTTTATGCTCTTTTTTAAAGATCAAGCTCAAGAATTGCAAAAATATCTAACTCAATCTCTAGCTTTTTTTCAGCAAGTGGAGAACCGTGTGGGTGTTCAATTAGATTATTCTTTATTACAGCAATTTTTAGGAGATAACTTTGACTTTAGCAAGCTAGAAGTCCTAAGTGCTGGTATTGACTTAAGAACCAATCTTGTCGATTCTAGTGTAAAAATGCACATCAGAATTGGGGATTATCCCGAAAAACTAGCAACCGCTTTTGTTTTAAGTGACGGTGTTGCTGATAGTAATTATCTCAGTGGGTTTGTTCACCTAATTGGTTTTGATTTTTATTTCAATGGTAAGAGTGCAATCGAAATTTATGCTGAAGTTGGAGAAGATGATTTTTTCAAACCAGAAACCATCAATCAAGTGTGGCAACATTTTCCTAAATCAGCCTTAAAACCTCTCCAAGCATCAAGTCTATTTTACACCGGTTTATCAAAAGCCAATCACAACCCAGTGCTTTACTACAGTCTCAAAAATCGTCAAGATTTAATCAATTACTTTAAGCTTAGTGATACAGCCCAAAGGGTTCACAGCTTTTATCAACATCAAGATATTCTACCTAATATGTGGGTAGGTACAGCCCAACAAGAATTAGAAAAAACGAGAATCGAAAATGTTAGGCTTTACTATTATAAGTATTTTGGAATGGAGTAAACTTTATGTTAACCACGAAACTTCTCTGATGTCAAGACACTCAAAACGATAAAACAGCTAATGGAGACCATCAATGATGCAAAGAATTCACGACTTAAAACAACTCTATGAGATTGATGACTCCCAATGGCTAGGAGAAACCGTTAGCCTACTCAGAAATCATCAATTTTCACAACTAGACTTAGAACATTTAATCGAGGAATTAGAGGATTTGGGCAAAGAAAAGAAAAATGCGGTAGCCAGTTTTTTAGAACAGGTTATCCGCCATTTATTATTACTGCAATACTGGACAAAAGAAGCAGAATATAATACAATTCATTGGCAGGAAGAAATCTATAACTTCCGTACTCAATTAGGGCGAAAAATGACGGCTAATCTCCGCAATTATTTAGAAGAAGAATTAAACTCGATCTACCAAGATGCGTTAGGTTTTGTCAAAATCAAAACAGTGAATACTGTGATTTTTCCCTCTCAATGTCCTTACTCACTAGAACAATTACTGGATCGCTCTTGGTTGCCATAAAAATCATATCAAGAAAAGGATGTTATGACTGTTATGACAGCCCTCAAAGAATTAGAACAATTAGAATAATGAAAACTGATAAAATCTTTTATACCCTATTTCAAGTCTTTCCCGAACTTCTCTTTCAACTGCTGGGAGAATCTCCCAATCTGGCGCAAAATTATCAATTTAAGTCAATCGAAATCAAAGAATTGGCTTTCCGACTCGATGGGGTATTTATTCCCGATGCAGACCACCCAGATTATCCGCTTTACTTTGTCGAAGTTCAATTTCAAAAGGACGAGGATTTTTATTGGCGATTCATCACTCAAATCTTCCTCTATCTCAAGCAGTATAAGCCTGAACGTACTTGCTGTCCCGTAATTATCTGGGGAAAGCGACGCTTAGACACAGGGGTTCCCCTCGCTTACCAGAATTTGCTAAACTTAGAGCAGATGCAACGGATATATCTCGATGAAATTGAGGGTGAGTCCCCTCCATCTCTTGGGATAAGTATCCTCCAGTTTATCGTCATCAGTACGAAAAAAGCACCAGAACAGGTTCAATCACTGATTAAGCAAACCCGCCAACAGATTGTTGACCCTAACACTCAAAGAAATGTTATCGAGTTAATCGAGAAGATTATTATCTACAAATTTCCGCAGAAAAGTCGCCAGGAGTTAGAAGCCATGTTTAATCTCACGGAATGGAAACAAACCAAGTTTTATCAAGAAGCTAAGGAAGAGGGGAAACTTGAAGGGAAACTTGAAGGGAAACTTGAAGGAAAACTTGAAGGAAAACTTGAAGGAAAACTTGAAGGGAAACTTGAAGGGAAACTTGAAGGAAAAATTGAAGGAAAATTAGAAACAATTCCTCTTCTGGTTAGGTTGGGACTTAATGAAGAACAAATTGCGCGGGAATTAAATCTAAAAGTTGAGATTGTTCGTCAATTTACCAATCAGAACAATTAAAACTTTTGAGGGATTACTTTTCCACAAAAGGGAGAATCTCTCAATCTCCCCTCGCAATGACAATCTTCCTTTCGGTATACTGTATAGTTCTGGTAGCAATAGGTGAGAGTAGGGTAAGCTTCTAAGTATTCTTCTAGTTTTGTTAATTTATTTTTGGCAAAATTTCTCTCTTTTTAGTTATCTCAGGATGAGGTAAAGATTCCCCTAATTTCTGATAAAGTTGTATCAGAGATTCTAGGACTTCTTCAGCATTTTTCACGGCTTCAGCATAAGTATTACCATGAGTTCGCCATTTTTGTCCAGGAAAGTCAGGTAAGCCAACTAGATAACAATTGTCTTCATCAGACCACTGAAGCACTATTCTATATTTAAGTTTTTTCATCTTCTTTTCTCCTGACCTCTTCAATAGCATTTTTGACTTCTTGTTCTTGGTAACGTTTAGCATCTGCTCCGTCTTTTCCCGATAGGGTGATTTTTCCTGCATATAGAGGGTGTAACCAATGGTTGTGACTGCCTTTTCCCGGAAAATCAATAAATCCAGCTTTTTTGAGCATTTGTTTTAATTCTCTGATTTTTTTTGGCATCAGTCAAGATTTGCTGGATAAGGTAATTTGCTGGAGGGTGTGACAAGTCTTGGATAATTCTTATTATATAAGAATTTCGACCATTGAGCGGTTAGTGAAGAAGCAGGGGAGTACAGGTTTTTGCTCTTCTGTTGTCTCCCTTTTCCTTGGTTAACGAGTGCTAGAAGATTTAGATTCAGAATAGATGAACCCCTGCTAAGTTTACTACCCCAGTAGCATCTGGCGGGGGTTTTATTCGGAAAACTTAACTTAAGCCGATCTAAACTTAACAAAACTTAACAACAAATTCACTGAAAAACTATTGATTCGGCAGAAAAAAGGTGGTATGACTGAACTCAACAACAATAAGGTCGGAATTACCCCATGAAAACTAAAAAACTGACACCCCGCAATGCTGCTCCTGTCCAACGGGAAAATACCGCTACCGTCTCTCGTGATGGCAATGCGATCGCCCCCCTTGGTTATAAATATCAAGATTGGATACCTTTTGCGGGAGACGACGCAGAGTAACCCCTTTGATTCTAACACTCACCTCAAAAAGTGTCAAAAGTCTTTTTCTGCTTGCCAGGGCGCACGGTTTGCCTCAATGAATTGACGTATAACCCTAGTTAATTCAGGGCTTTCGGATACCTGGAACCCGGGGAGAAGTAAGGGTAAGTGCTAGAAGATTTAGTCAATGCTACTGAAAAAGTCGGGGATTATCTTTGACTTCTCTTGGTCAAAAATTAGAGTTTTCAATAAGTCCCCGATTGATGTTCTTAACAGTAAATCGCTTATTTTAAGTAGCTGGTTATAATTAAATTTAAAATGGATTTTAGGTTCGATCCCCCCTTAGTCCCCCC
>NZ_JAPZSR010000061.1:0-29273 GCF_027531875.1 Microcystis sp. LE19-84.1B
AACCCTTATAGAGAAAGGCATTTAGCGATTTTTGTCAATTGTTTTTGCTCTAGAGCGAACTAATCAATTAAGTCTCTTGCCAGATAAGGATTTAGTCGATTTATGCCCCCCTATCGAACCATAACAAGTAACGAAGAGCCAAATTCCTGAGAAGGTAAAAAGTTACTTGGAGGAGAAATAAAGCGAAAAACTCCTTTTCGCCAACTCCAAAAATCGGGGGACTTTTTGCGTAAATTTACTTCCACTGTGCTTGTTACCCAAAGAACGATGGAATAGGGAAATTCTCGCAATCCTTCCCTTGTCCATTGCAGATAACCAAAAAATTTATCTAGTTCCGATTTTTCCTGTTGCCATTCGGTCGCAACGCGCTCGCTACGCGAGATCGAGTGTAGTTTTTCCACTCCTGTGGTTGTGATCACGGCGTTTTTGCTTTGTAGTAACTCTGGTTTTCTGGAGACTAAACTAGCAATTGCTGCTCTTAAACTCGGTTCTTTTTGATCTAAATCAATCCGATAACAAGGGATTACTGGTTCTAATTCTTTGCTATAGCGATCGATGATTTCTTCTCGCAATTTTTCCTGATCACACACACAAATCAATATATTTAATCTCTCTTGATTTGCCTCTAGAGACACGATTAAACCTTCGTATTCTCTTTCATTTTGGTCAATAATTGAAGATGTTTCATCATTCATAATAAGTGGATAGGTGTTAAAAACTGTCAGATACCCCCATTAGGTAGGGTTGATTCATGAATCGACCCTACTATGAATCAACCCTACTATGAATCAACCCTAGGGGTTTGGGGGGTTCTACCCCCCAAAAGACTGGATTGATGACACAAACCTAAAAAGCACAGTTTTTAAACTGCACCGATCGAGGGATAATATAACCTTGATATTGACAATGGCGACTGATGAAAATTTTAATTATGGGTGGAACCCGATTTATCGGTGTTTCTTTGACTAAAGTGTTAGTAGAACAGGGTCATGAAGTAGTATTATTCAATCGTGGCAATAAACCCGCTCCGGTTGCCGGAGTACGACAGATTCATGGCGATCGCACTGATGCCTCACAACTTAAAGAAAAGCTTAAAAATGAAAGCTTTGAGGCAATTTTCGATAATAATGGCAGAGAATTAAGTGATACTCAGCCCCTCGTCCAAATTTTTAGGGACAGAATCCAGCATTTTGTCTATGTTAGCTCGGCGGGGGTTTATCTAAAATCCGACCAAATGCCCCATAAAGAAGGGGATAAACTAGATCCCAAAAGTCGCCACAAGGGAAAACACGAGACAGAAAACTATTTAAGCGAGATGGGTTTACCCTGGACTTCCATCCGTCCAGTCTATATCTACGGACCGGGCAACTATAATGACCTAGAAGCTTGGTTTTTTGACCGTTTGGTTCGTAATCGTCCTATTCCTATACCCGGTCATGGGGAACATTTTACCCAATTTGGTCACGTTGCCGATCTAGCTAAGGCCATGGCCGCAGTATTGGGTAATTCTCAGGCTATCGGTCAAGTGTATAATATTTCAGGCGATCGCTATGTAACTTTTAACGGTTTAGCAAAAGCTTGCGCGGCAGCCATGGGGAAAAATGCCGAGGAAATTGAGATTGTTAACTATAACCCCAAAAAATTTGACTTCGGCAAAAAGAAACCTTTCCCCCTGCGGGTTCAACATTTTTACGCTGATATTAATAAAGCTACCCGGGAGTTAAACTGGCAGCCTGAATATGATCTCGTCAGTGGTTTAACAGACTCCTTCCAGAATGATTATCTCGCTTCCGGTCGCGATCAGCAAGAAATAGACTTGGCGATCGATGACCAGATCTTGGCAAACCAATAAAATTAATTTTCTGGTGGAAGTGGGGAAGTGGGGAAGTGGGGAAGTGGGGAAGTGGGGGAATTTTAACTAAAACCCCAACACCCCAACACCCTAAAACCCTAACCCCCAAACTGATGCAGCCTTAACCGGTTATTGGACATTCCACCAACCGAAAGCTGGCCCGACAAAACGAATAACCACCCAAACCCCAGCTAAAACTCCTATACCAATCCAGGCACCCCTAGTGGTTAACTTGTAAGCTTGGGCCGCTTGACTTTTGGTAATTGGTAGCCAAGGCAGGATATTTTCTTCCTGTCCATACTTATCACCCAGGGCCGATTGACGACGTTTTGATTCACCCATACTAATGTCAGTTATTAAGAGGTTTTTCTCTGATTGTATATCGAAAGACAACAGGCCACACCCAATCCTAGTCCCTGAAGGAGGGCGATCAAAACTGACGGCCGATGACTGACTATTATAGAATTAAAGGTTGCGACTGAAACGAGAATGATAATTATGGCAACCATTAACAGTAATTACTTAAAACTAAAAGCGGGTTATCTTTTCCCGGAAATTGCCCGACGAGTCCAAGCTTTTGCGGCAGCCAATCCTGATGCTAATATTATCCGTCTGGGGATTGGGGATGTCACCGAACCTTTGCCCCAAGCTTGTCGCGAGGCCATGATCAAAGCGGTGGAGGAAATGGGCGATCGCTCTAGCTTTAAGGGTTACGGGCCCGAACAGGGTTATGCTTGGTTAAGGGAGAAAATCGCCGTCCATGATTTTCAGGCTCGCGGCTGTGATATAAATGCCGATGAAATCTTTATTTCCGACGGTTCTAAGTGTGATACGGGCAATATTCTCGATATTTTTGGAGATAATAACTCGATCGCTGTTACTGACCCAGTATATCCCGTTTACGTCGATACTAACGTTATGGCTGGACACACGGGAGAGGTCAACGAACGCGGCGAATACGAGGGCTTGATTTATCTGCCAATTACCGCCGAAAATAACTTTACTGCCCAGATTCCGACGGAAAAAGTCGATTTAATCTATCTCTGTTTTCCCAATAATCCCACCGGGGCCACGGCTACCAAAGAACACTTGACAGCTTGGGTTAATTATGCTAGGGCAAATGGATCGATTATCTTTTTTGATGCAGCCTACGAGGCCTTTATCACCGATGCCAGTTTACCCCATTCCATCTACGAAATCGAGGGGGCGCGGCAATGTGCGATCGAATTTCGCTCTTTTTCTAAAAATGCCGGTTTTACCGGGACCCGTTGCGCTTTAACCGTGGTTCCCCAAAGTCTGATGGCCAAAGCGGCCGACGGCAGCGATGTGCAACTCTGGAAACTGTGGAATCGTCGGCAATCGACCAAATTTAACGGCGTTTCCTACATTGTCCAACGGGGGGCCGAGGCGGTTTATTCCCCGGAAGGACAAGCACAAGTACAAGAACTTGTCAAGTTTTATTTACAAAATGCAACAATTATCCGAGAAAAATTAACCGCTGCTGGTTTAGAAGTCCATGGCGGTGTCAATGCGCCCTACGTTTGGGTAAAAACGCCCCAGGGTCTATCAAGTTGGGATTTCTTCGATAAACTGCTACATACCTGTAATGTGGTGGGGACCCCTGGCTCCGGCTTTGGGGCTGCCGGAGAGGGTTATTTCCGGCTATCGGCTTTTAATAGTCGTGCCAACGTCGAGGCCGCTATGGAAAGAATTATCAGTAAATTTCAAGGCTAATGGTCAAAAGAGGGATGTTTGCGGAAGCATCCCCCAACAACCCCATCGGGAAATAATTGATAGACTGGTAACTACTCACCGACAACGGCTCACCGATGCGACCCTTTTGGTTAGAATCCTTACAGGTAGAAAGATTAACGATCGCAATTGCTGGCCTACCGGCACATCTGCAAGGGATCAAGTTGGTGCAGTGGTCAGATCTGCACTGCGATGCACAGCATTTGCCTGTAGCTGTCCTGCAAGAAGCGATCGCCATTACTAATCAGGAAAAACCCGATCTCATCTTCCTGACGGGGGATTTTATTACCGATAGTCCCCAGCCAATTTTTACCCTGGTAGATAGCATAAAAGCTCTCGAAAGTCAAGGGGGTATTTATGCTTGTTTAGGAAATCATGACAGTTATCTTCCCAACGCCAGGGAAACGGTGAGATCAGCCTTAACTAGCGTGGGAATTCGGGTACTCTGGAATGAAATCGCCACACCCTACGGCGAAAATTTTCCCATCGTCGGATTGGCCGATTATTGGTCTGGGGAATTTTTCCCGCAAATCCTCGAGCAAATTTCCCCCGATATACCCAGACTCATCCTTTCCCACAATCCCGATACAGCCATGATTTTAAAGGATTGGCGCGTGGATTTGCAGTTATCCGGTCATACCCACGGAGGTCAAGTGACTATCCCGGGTATGGGTTCCCTACCGATAATTTTAGAGGAACTTAGGCGATCGCTGCCCGAACCCTATAGTCAATGGCTCCCCTTTCATCGGCAGTTTAGCAGAGTAGTCCGATACTGGCAATGGTCCGAGGGATTTCATCGAGTCGGGGACAATCAATTATATGTGAATCGAGGCTTAGGAACCTATTTTCCCGGTCGTCTTTTTTGTCCCCCCGAAGTGACGGTAATTACTTTGATCAACGGCAGTTAGTCTTGAATCAGTGATCAGTGATCAGTCGTCAGATTTGAGTTTTTAGTGAACGGTATTAAATAGAAGTTTCCTAATGTCTTTTCACTGTTTACTTTTTTACTGATCCCTAATAAGCTGTTCGTAATTTAAATTGCTTGTTGAGACGAGGCAAGAGGCAAAAGGCAAGACCCCCCCGATGTCGGGGGGGTTGGGGGGGGGAAATTCGGCTAATCTAAAAATAAGCGGTTTAAATACGTCTTAGCTTACCATTTTTCTAAAGTAATGGCAGAACGTAGGTTGGGTTGAAGCATGAAACCCAACTAAACCCTACACCCCACACCCTACACCCCACACCCTGGAAAAACTTTTTCAGCAAACCCTAACTAAATGACTGAGCAAGATACTGACTGGATAGGTTTGATGATCGGCAATTCTCGGCTACATTGGGGGTATTTTCGCGGTCAAACCCTGTTAGCTTGTCTCGATACTCCCCACCTGAGAGAACCCCTAGGTGATGAATTTTTGCAACAAATTTTCCCTAAACTCTTGACAAATAAATGCAACTCTGCATTAGTTGTCGCCTCGGTGGTTCCTAGCCAAAGGGAATTATGGGCAAATTATGGCAATTTACGGATAATTACTTTAAAAGATATTCCTTTACTGAATTTATATCCAACATTCGGCGTCGATCGAGCTTTAGCTGTCTTAGGTGCGGGAAAAAAATACGGATTTCCCTGTTTAGTAATTGATGCGGGAACAGCCTTAACTTTTACGGGAGTGGATGGGGATAAAAAGCTAGTGGGGGGGGCAATTTTACCCGGTTTAAAGGTGCAATTAGCCAGTTTAAGGGAACGGACGGCAGCCTTACCAGAGGTGTCCTTACCGGAAAGATTACCGCAGATGTGGGCAAAGGAAACAGCAGAAGGTATAAGAAGTGGGATAATTTATACAATTTTGGCGGGAATAGAAAAATTCAGTCTGGAATGGTTAAATTTATATCCAGAGAGCGGGATAATTTTAACAGGGGGAGATGGGGACTTAATTAGGGATTACTGGCAAGAAAAGGCCATTAAATCACCCCTAGTGGATAAGACGATCATTTTTGAGGGAATTGCCGCAATTAAGGGAATCTCCTCCTGTTTAATTGACAAAAGCGAACCTATCTAGTAAAGTCGGAGAAAGTTTTCTCAACTTGAGAAATTTCTCAACAACTAGGCAAAAAATTCAGGATATAGTTATGGCGATCGTTCTAGTAACCGGTTCTGCTGGTTTAATCGGTTCCGAATCAGTGAGGTTTTTTTGTGATCGGGGTTATACTGTCGTCGGTATCGATAATAATATGCGTCAGGTATTTTTTGGCGAAGACGCTTCAACGGAGTGGAATCGAGCCAAATTATCGCAAGATTACGGGGATAAATACATTCACCATGCTGTGGATATTCGGGATCATGAAGCTATTGCAGATATATTTAAAACCTATAGTCATGATATATCCTTAATTATCCACACGGCGGCGCAACCTTCCCACGATTGGGCAGCAAAGGATCCCTATATGGATTTTAGTGTCAATGCTAACGGAACTTTAGTATTATTAGAAAATACTCGTCAACACTGTCCCCAAGCAGTATTTATTTTCTGTTCCACCAATAAAGTTTATGGCGATAGACCGAATGAATTGCCTTTAGTAGAAAAAGAATTACGTTGGGAAATCTCGGAAAATCATCCTTATTTTGCTCATGGTATTGACGAGTTGATGAGTATTGATGCTTGTAAACATTCTTTGTTTGGTGCCTCGAAAGTGGCGGCGGATGTGTTGGTACAGGAATACGGGCGTTATTTTGAGATGAAAACTGCCTCTTTTCGTGGCGGTTGTTTAACCGGTCCAAGTCATTCGGGAACCCAATTACACGGGTTTTTATCCTACTTAATGAAATGTACGATGATTGGCAAAGAATACAGTATTTATGGGTATAAGGGTAAGCAGGTACGCGATAACATTCATAGTTACGATCTCGTCAATGCTTTTTATCATTTTTATCAAACTCCGCGAGTAGCAGAAGTTTATAATATCGGGGGTAGTCGCTTTAGTAATTGTTCCATGTTAGAAGCTATTCAAGAATGTGAAGCGATTGCGGATAAAAAGTTAAACTGGCAGTATGTAGAGACTAATCGTATTGGTGATCATATCTGGTGGATTTCTGATGTGAGTAAGTTTAAAAATCATTATCCTGATTGGCAGTTAACCTACACAGTAACAGATATTCTCAAAGAGATTTTTAGTCAAAACGTTAGCCGTTGGACTTAGGGTAAATCAAGAATTATTCTGGTCAATTTTTATCTGCTAGTTTCCCCTCGTTACAAAAGTGATTTTTAGCCAAATATACTGCTAGTAATTCAGGGAATCTGTCAATTAGTTAACCAGAGGAGATTAATGATGTTATCAATAGCAACATTGACCTAGAAAAACTAAACCAGATCATATTTTAAGATACTATTATGTTAACTAAAATCTACAACAATAAAATTTTCCGATTTCTCATTGCTGGGGGAGTGGCATTTCTAATCAACTTATTCTTAATTTATTGGTTCATTGATGACTTGGGATTTAATACCCCATTGCTCAAAAATGTGGCCAACGTTATCTCTATAGAAATATCTTTAATTGCCAGTTTCTTTATCTATAGAATCTGGGTGTGGACTGGAGGAGATTGGACAATTAGAGATGTGATTTTGATACAACTTCCTCTCTATCATCTCTCGGCAGGTTTAGCAGTTTTACTGCGAGTTTTTTTGATATTTCCCTTCTTAAACTGGTTAGGACTTAGCCCTGGAGTTAACACAATGATTGGGGTTTTACTGGGAGCTAGTATTAATTATGTTGCCAGTGATAGCCTAATTTTTAAACCCAAGAATAAGACTAATGAGACAGAAATGTACTATCCCGAAGGATTAGCACCAGCTTTCGAGATGGACGGTTACTCTCACCCACGTCAATCAAGGGATAACTATGCAGTAAAAACCCTATCAATAATTATCCCTGCTTACAACGAAGAAGATTGCATCGAAAGCACTACTCACTTAATCTCTGAACGTTTAGAACGGGATAAAATTGATTATGAAATCCTAGTGGTTAATGACAATAGCAAAGATAACACCGAGGCAGTTCTGCAAAAAATCAACCAAGAAAATCCTCGGATTCGCTACATCAATAACTATTATCCCAATGGTTTTGGTTTTGCGGTGCGATGTGGATTAGAAAATTTTAGCGGTGATGCAGTGGCAGTAGTAATGGCAGATAATTCAGACTCTCCCGATAACATGGTGGACTATTATTATAAACTGCAAGAGGGCTACGATTGCGTTTTTGGTTCTCGTTTTATCAAAGGAGGAAAAGTTATTGATTATCCCATGCACAAGTTATTCATTAATCGTTTGGCTAATCTCTTCATTCAAGTTTTATTTGGGCTAAAATTTAATGATACCACTAACGCCTTTAAAATCTATCGTAAGGAGGTTATCGAAGGAATCTCACCTCTACTATCTCACCATTTTAATTTAACAGTAGAGATGCCCTTAAAAGCAATCGTGCGAGGATATTCCTACACGACAATTCCCATCACTTGGCGCAATCGTACCACGGGGATTTCCAAGTTAAAAATCAAGGAAATGGGCAGTCGTTATTTATTTATAGTTCTCTCTATCTGGTTAGAAAAACACCTTTCTCGAGGCGACTATAAGCGCAAACGGAAAAAAAATCAAGTTGTTTGATAATTATCATCTAGTGGAGTATTTTTGATGACTAGGCAAGTGTTAATTACTGGTGGTGCGGGTTTTGTGGGCAGTTCCTTAGGTTTAGGATTAGCCCAACTCTATCCCGACTGGAAAATTATCGCTTTAGATAACTTAAAACGTCGCGGTTCTGAATTAAATCTTCCCCGTCTCAAACAAGCGGGAATTGAGTTTGTTCATGGAGATGTCAGAAATGCAGAAGACTTAGAAGTATCCGCTTTGCCAGTGGATTTAATCCTAGAATGTTCGGCAGAACCTTCTGTTTTAGCTGGTTATAATTCCCCTGGCTACGTTTTGCAAACCAACTTAATTGGAACGATTAACTGTTTAGAATTAGCTAGACAAACCCAAGCAGATTTTATTTTTCTCTCCACTAGCAGAGTTTATCCCATCGCCTATCTTAATCAATTAAACTATACAGAAACAGATACTCGTTTTCAGTTATCTGAACAGCAAGATTTACCTGGGGTTTCTGCTTTTGGTATCGCGGAACAATTTCCCTTAGATTTGCCCCGTTCTCTCTACGGTTCCACTAAGTTAGCATCGGAATTGATTATTAATGAATATGGGGATGCCTATGGATTAAGAACTTTAATTAATCGTTGTGGAGTTTTAACTGGTCCTTGGCAGATGGGAAAAGTTGATCAGGGAGTTTTTGCCCTTTGGATAGCTAATCATTACTTTCAGAAGTCCTTAAAATATATCGGTTATGGGGGTACAGGGAAACAGGTTAGAGATTTTCTTCATGTAGCTGATTTACTCGATTTAATCGATATTCAGATTGCTAATTTAGAACAATTCAAAGGGCAGACTTTTAATGTGGGGGGTGGGCAAGATTTTTCCTTGTCCCTTTATGAAACTACAAAACTATGTCAAGAAATCACGGGCAATAGTATAATGATTGAGGCAATTCCCGAAAATCGCACCGGAGATATGCCAATTTTTATCACTGATTCCCGCAAAATCAGTTCTATAACTGGATGGCAACCCCAGCGAGACGGTAGAAAATTAATCCAAGATATTTTTGATTGGATTTATGATCATGAAAAGGAATTAAAAGGTATTTTTTAACTGAACAATTATGCAGAAAAAATCTTTCAAATCACCTGTAGTCGTCAAGGGAATACTAATTATCATTACCGCCTACTTTTTTCTGGCAAATTTGCCTATTATTGATTGGCTAGAAATTGGTTTAGATGCTTCTTGGGCTTTTGCTATTAGTGATGCTGCCCATAAACAGTTAATTTTTGGCCAAGATATTATCTTCACCTATGGACCCCTAGGCTATCTGGTTCATGGCACATCTTTAAATCACAACTTTTCCCAAATTATCTATTTTCGCTGGTTGATACACCTTTGTCTATTAGGGGTGGTTATTCTCAGATTATTATTTATTAAAAGCTATAGCAATCAAATAGTTTTTGTGCTGTCAATTATTTTTGCTACCCTAGTAGGAAATCCCTACAACAGTATCGGCTTTACTGTTGATTATCAGATAACATTTATCCTTTTGATACTCATGTCTTTTGATAACTTTTTTCAAAAGTACATCAATTATTTAGCTATAGCTATTGGCATGATCACTGGTTTCTCTATACTCACCAAACTAACTTTAGGAATTTATCTAGCAGGCAGCCTGTTTATCTACATATTTGTTAATATTTTTCGGGGATATTTTCAAAAGTCACCATCGATAGTTATAAAAAATGTTCTCGCTGGTATCAACTTAACTTTAAGCATTCCTTCTATTGCCTTTATTTTTCTCTATCCAGCCTCTTATAACCGAGCCTTTATTCACATTATAGTTAATCTTTGCATTGCTGGAGGAGTGGCTTTAACTCTCTGGTTTATCGTCAGATCTGCCCGCCTATCGGCACCGCCCTTATTAAGGGGGGCAGGGGGGATCAAAGGCAAAATCTATCTTCTATTTAACCAGAATCACTTACTTAACTTGTTACCTTTGTTAGTATTTTATGGGCTTTATGGGTTACTTCTCCTCCAAACAATTAATCTAGATAATTTTCCCTCTCTTATGGGATATTTAAGCAATTCTTGGCAAATTTCTTCTGGTTATTCCAGTGCGATGAGTATTGTAGGAAATTACCAGCATTTACTCATTGCCTTGCTCTGCTTTGCCTTAAGTTTGCTTTTAATGTCTCTGGCAATTATAGACCAAAACCCTAGTCTCGCTATTGCCTATATTTTTCCTATATTTTTATCATTTAAGCATGGATTTGTTAGGCAAGATGCTCACGTTGTTGTTTTTACACTTGTGGTTATTGTCTCAGCTTCTCTCTATACAATAATTATTAAAAATTCTCGGTTTAAGAAAATTGCTTATTGTTCTTGGGGAATAATTTTTTTGGGATGTATTATTATCACCTCTAGTCCTAATTGGACTATATTGGAAAATGCTGGCCAGTGGAGTAATTTCAGTCCCGATAGAGTGGTTAATAATATCGGGGTTGTCATTTCCTCTATGCTTAATCCCACAGAATTAAAAATGCGAGGTGAAAGGAGTACAACTAAAAATTTACAAGTCATTGCTGCCGCTACCAAAATACCCGATTCTGTGCTGGAAAAAGTGCAAGGCAAAACTATTGATATAATTCCCTGGGAATTTTCACTTATTCCGGGCAATCAGCTTAATTGGAAACCGAGGCCGATTATTCAATCCTATTCTGCTTATACAGAAAAACTGGATGAACTAAATTATCAAAGCTTATCTCAATCTCCCAGAGATTATCTGATTTATCACTTTCAAGCTATTGATGGCAGACATCCTTTTTTTGATGAACCTAATGCCTTTTCCTATGTGGTTTGTAATTATCAACTTGACTCGGTAAATTCGCCCTTCCAAGTCCCCGCAATCAAAACCAACTTTTATCTTCTAGAAAAACAAAAAGTCAGTCGTTGCATTCCAACCCCTCTAGGAGAGACTACTAATGTTACTTGGGATCAAGTCTATGAATTACCTACTCGTAATAGTGGGATTACTCGTGTTCAAGTTAAATTTGAATATTCTTGGTTGGGTAAAATAGTCAAACAACTCTTTAGAATCCCTCCCGTGATAATTAACGTTAATTATCTCGATGGAACTCAAGCCAATTTTCGCTTTCTTCAAGACAATTCAGCTAATGGAGTTATACTTAGTCACCTACCAAGAAATGATCAGGAATTAATGGCATTTTTTCAAGGAAAATTACCACCACAAGTCAAATCTTTTAGCTTTTCTGTCAGTAATCCTCTGCTATTCTCCCCAGAAATAAAAGTAACGCCTTTTTGGGAAGTTGACACTGGTTCATAATCTTTCTTGAACCTTGAAAAGCGGTTAATATCTCTGGAAAATGGAGAATAGGGAACTCGAATCCCTGACCTCTGCGGTGCGATCGCAGCACTCTACCAACTGAGCTAATTCCCCATATATAGGCCATAATAGCATTTTTGAGCAGAAAATCCTAGTAACTGGCAAGGGATCGAGGGGCAAAAAATCGAGCGGCTTGCCTCTGGAAAACTTTAAAATGGAAAAAGTAATCTTGAGGATGATAACTAATGGCGATACTATGCTTAGAGAATGGGACAACCTATACCCAGTTAGCCGATATTAGTCTGGAATTGGCCAAATTAAATGTTACTTTAAACTATTGGCCGATCGAAAACGAAGCCACTCGTCAGCTACTTAAGCAAGCTTCTCTCACTGACGAAGAAAAAGAAATAGTTTTAACCAGCTTAGACGGTTATTTTGAGCAACTTAAACAAGAAGCGGGTTATCAAGCTAGAGATTTAATCGTTTTACACCCTGAAATTGCCAATCTCGACACTTTACTGGCAAAGTTCGAGCGCTGTCACACCCACGCTGACGATGAGGTGCGTTATATCATTGATGGGGAGGGAGTTTTTGGCTTTGTCTTTGCCGATGGTTCTCAGGGGGAATTAACTATTCAACCTCAAGAATATATCAATGTTCCCGCCCATAGCGAACACTGGTTTCACCTCACTGCCAGTAAACGAGTTAAAGCAGTGCGTTACTTCACCACTACCGCCGGATGGGTTCCCGAATATACGGAAACCGTCATTCGTTTTCCTAGTTTAACAGCCGTGTAGCCTTTGGTTTTTTGGCGATCGCTTTCCCAATAAGACAGATGAGTTTTGCAGGGATGGCAACGCCGGCAGCAACAATCTGTTAAGCGGCAAATCTGTCCTGTTGAAAAATCTCCCGTCTAGTGCCTAGCTTGACGGGAGATTGTCTTAATTCGGGGGATTGGCGTGATAGATTTAGTCTAAGCCGAATTGATTGCCCCGTTTGTACTGTAAATAGGCGGCAACGAACAAACCCGCTAGGGTAATGGGAATTAAGCCTAGGGTAATCCCTAGCACTAAAGGTTCAATCACGTCTGTACTCCTTGGATTAGCAATTTTTCACCCGTATTTTATCCTAGCAGGGGTTGCTCGCGAAAGATAGGGCGATCGTACATACTTCTTAAGTGGAGTGTGGGGTAGTGGGGTGTGGGGTGTGGGGTGTGGGGAATTTAGCTGAAATTTCCCTAAATCCCCATCTCCCTAAATCCCTGTTTCCTGACGAACAACTCCCCAAAAGGAAAACTTTACTATTAAGATAACTGCTGTACTTTAGGGACTTGCGCTTTGATAATGTACCTTTTGGGCGAACGCAGTTCGCCCCTACATTGTGGACAAAATCCGTTACTGTAGGGGCGCAAAGCTTGCGCCCTCCGATCGATTGGGATATTATTCCCACGCAAGTCCCTTAGGAGCGATCGAGAAAAAATTTTCTCAATTTGCCTTTACCCCAAGAGCGATCGATTTCGTGCCAGAGATTGTGGAGACAAAAAACCACTGCGAGACAGAGAGTAACCGCAAGGATTTGAGAGAAACTTTCCCTTTGCCAAAATTTGGCCATTGCCTCCGAAATTACCCGCGTTACCCGATAAGCTTCCAAAAAACCCTCGATCGAGCCGAGAATCAGTGCTGCTAGGGTATAAACAAAGGTTCGATACAGAACGCTAACGTAACGGGGACGATTTTCTAACCATTCTAGCTTCATGGCTGCGTCGAGAATGGCCACGGTTTTTGCGGCAATGATCGCTCCTACGATCGCTTTACCCAAAACGTAGGTGGTAATCGAATACTCTTCCAGAAATAATTTCATGATCAGAAGAATATAACCGAAAGCCAAGAAAAAAAAGATGGCAAGAGAACCGATTTTTTTAAATTCCTTTTTAATTGCTTCCATTGATTTTTTTGGACATTTTCTCCCAATATAGCGGCTGCGTACCATAACTATAAGCTATAGTTAATTATTTATTGCAGCTATTCTCTCAACTCTACCAGCAAGTCTGAGCGCTGATAACTAAACTGATGCTTGAAACTAATTACAGCTTGATTGTCGATAAAATGAGGATTACCGAGGGGATCGACGGCACTGAAAGCGTAGAAATAACGGCGTGCTAGGGGCGGAAAATCGCTAAAATCGAAGATTGTGTCACCTTTGGCCACATCTGCCCAAAAATTTCGTAATTTTGGGGCTAATTCCTCCGCTAGACTCACGGGAAGATTGAGGGGATGGCAGGTTAATAAACGCATCATAAAAGGATAAGAGCGATCGCCTAACCATTGCCGAGAAATAGTGGGTAAATTCTCCCATCCGGGTATATTTTGCAGATGAAAGGATTCTATGGCTAATTCAACCGTGTTTTCGCAATATTCTAACACCCGGTAGGGATGGGGATAACTGACGAGGGAACCAGTGGTAATTTCATAGATACCTCTAGCAAAAGCCAGATCCTGCACGTGGAGATGGCCGGTAATCAACAATTTTACGCCGTTTTCCTGTAGTATATCGAGCAGTTCTACCGCATTAGCCAACATATAGCGTTTACCTAATTCATGATTGCTTTGTCCGGGTAAATGCTCGATCACGTTATGATGGATCATCACCATCACTAGATCGTTTTTTAGCGCGGGTAAAGTCTGTTTTAACCAATGCAATTGTTCTACATCTAAACTGCCAATTTGTTTACCTTGCTCATCAAATTGATTAGAATTAAGACCGATTAATTGCACTCCGGGTAAAATTTCTTTTTGGTAGTATATTTGTTCGGGGTCGCCGTAACCAAATTGTTGATAATAGAAGGGAAAATCTGCTAAACCGATCTGGTTTTCTGTTGCGGTTAAACTCAAAACATCATGATTACCCGGCACCACATAGACGGGAAAGGGTAAAGTGGCTAAACAATCGGCTAACCAACGATGATTTTCTGGTTCACCATCTTGGGTTAAATCGCCAGCAATCAGCAGAAAATCGAGGTTAAGGGTGATGAGATGGTCTAAAACAATTTTTAAAGCGGGAATACTCACTTCCACCAGATGAAAGCGATTAGAATGGTTCAAAATGGTTGTGGGTAAAGCGATATGAGGATCGCTGAGAATGGCGAAACGGAAATTCATCGCATTCAATTGGGCTAAATATCGGTAAACTGGATTGATCGAGGAGAAATGAGGAGAAAATATCTTTGGCTAAAGTTCGCGTTCGTCAGCACGTCAATCCCTTAAGTCATAAATATCGCCATCCGATCGCTCCCCCCGATTGGGATCAAGTTTATCAGGATCTGACGCCACCTCTCCATCTTGACATTGGTTGTGCGCGGGGTAAATTTTTGTTACAAATGGCCCAAGTATATCCAGAAATTAATTTTTTGGGGATTGAAATTCGTCAACCTTTGGTAATGGAAGCGAATCAGGAACGGGAAAGGTTAGGATTAAAAAATCTCGCTTTTGTTTTTGGCAATATGAATGTTACCCCAGAAATTTTACTGCAATCTTTGCCCGCAGATAAGTTATTTTGGGTGTCGATTCAATTTCCCGATCCTTGGTTTAAACAGCGTCACAGTAAGCGTCGAGTCGTGCAGCCGGAATTAGTCATAGCTTTGGCTAAGTATATGGTATCTGGAGGCTGGGTTTTTTTACAGTCGGATGTGGAATCGATCGCCCTGGAAATGACGGAGAGATTTCAAGCACATCCCCATTTTGTTCGGCAACATCAAACCCCCTGGTTAGCGGAAAATATTTTTCCCGTAGCGACGGAGAGGGAAAAGTCCACTTATAATAAAGGTCAACCGGTTTATCGATCGCTTTTTCGAGTTCGGTAGCTTCAGTTAAAATATTTTGGCACTGTCTGAAATCATGGTTATAAATCTCGACTCACCCCTAATACTTGAGGAGAATAATCGCCCTCCTGTATCTCAATTGCTGGAATTTCTCTTAGCAACAGAAAAAAACCATAAAAAAACTAAAGAAAATCTTACTTTTGAGGCTTTAGTGGGTACTTGGCGATTATACTTGATCACGGGAACTCAAAAAGCGAAAAAGAGAGCGGGAATTGTTTTGGGTAAGGGGCGCTATCTACCATCCTGGTTAAAAATTACCATCTCTTACCAAAGAAATGAGAGCTTAGAACTGGGAGAATTTATCTCTGGAACCGTCAGCAATCAGATATTTTTAGGGGCAGTCAAACTATCTGTAAGCGGTCCGGTTAAGTTTTTTCCTAAAACCCGTCTTCTCGCCTTTGATTTCACCAGGCTCAACCTAACCCTATTTAATCGCTCTCTCTATTCAGGTTTTATTAGAAATGGCCAGGTAAGTGAAGCGAATTTTTATCAGGAAAGTATCAAAAAACAGGCATTTTTTGCCTATTTTCTGATCACAGAAACAATGATAGCAGCCCGGGGACGAGGGGGAGGATTAGCCCTTTGGGTAAAAGAGATAAGTGGGACAAAACTAGCTGAAAAATAAATTATTAGAGGAGAAATAGATGGGATATTCTATCGAGGTAGATGGGACAAATTTTGACAGTGAAGTGATCGAGAAGTCCTATCTAAATACAGTGATTTTAGACTTTTATGCTCTCTGGTGTGGACCCTGTAAATTGGTAAAACCGATGCTAGAAAAACTAGCAAGTGAATATAATTTTATCCTGGCAAAAATAGATATAGATAAAAATCCCGAATTAGCCGAACAATTCGATGTGGAAGGAGTTCCCGATGTGCGAATTGTCAGCAAGGGAGAAGTGTTACCCTGTTTTGTCGGTGCTTTGCCAGAAGAACAAATTAGAGACTTATTTTCCCGTCTCGATTTACAATCGGAATTAGAAACAGGATTAGCAGAAATCCAAGAAGCGATCGCCCTCGATAATTTGCCCGCAGCTAAACAATTATTCGATCGTCTTTTCCCTAAATATCCCAACGAACCGCGATTAATTATTATGGCGGTAAAATTTCTCATGCGTCTGGAAAAATGGTCAGATGCTTACCGATTAATCAGTGCTATTAAAGAGGAAAATCCTGTTATTAAAGGTTGGAAAACTCTCCTAGAATTTCAACAGTTAAAACCAGAAAATAATCCCCTCGATCCGATATTTTTTACTGGGATTAATTTCGCTTTAAAAGAAGATTATGCCGCCGCTTTAGATAAACTGATCAGCCTGGTGGGAGAAAGTAGAAAATATCGTCAGGATGGCGCAAGAAAAGCCATGTTAGCGATATTTCAGATTTTGGGAGTTAGTCATCCCCTCACCCAAGAATACCAAGCAAAGTTAACATTTCTGCTTTACTAGGTAGGGTTTACTGAAAAAGTTTGTTTGTGGGGTTAGGAGTCGGTCAAAACTAAAGCAATTACCCTAGAAATTTCAACAAATCTATTCCTCGAATTTCTGTTGACAACCCCCAGGGAATTGCTAGAGACAAGACAGTTTATTTGTGGCGAATCATTTCATAGAGGGCAACGTATTCTTCCCCAGGGCCATTCCAAGAGTAATCGCATTCCATGCCTTGAATCGCTAATTTTTGGAATTCTTCCGGTTGAGTGTACCACAATTCTAATGCCCGGGACATGGCTGATTCGAGGGCATTATTATCGGGATCAAAAAAGACAAAACCATTGCGTTCTTCCGGTTTGTGATAGGTATCATAATCGCGATCAAAAACCGTATTAACTAAACCACCAACTCCCCGGACAATAGGAACAGTTCCATATTTTAAGCTGATTACTTGTGTCAGTCCGCAGGGTTCAAAATTACTGGGAACCACAATCATATCGGCCCCCGCATAAATGAGGTGAGATAATTCCTCATTAAAGCCCAATTCAATATGAACATCAGGGTTATTATTGAGGTGATTTTTCTCGTGCCAGAACCAGTTATTAATTAACGATTCGGTGGCGGAACCTAAGAGGACAAATTGCGCCCCGCGAGCTAAGGCATAATACATGGCATGGTGAACTAAATGTACGCCTTTTTGGTCATCTAAACGACCGACATAACAAATTAAGGGTTTTTCTGCTTCATCTCTTAACCAGAGTCTTTCTCGCAGTGCCTTCTTATTGCGTGCCTTCTCGGAGAAGCTATCAACACCATAGGGTGCAGGAATAAATTTATCTACTTCTGGGTTCCAGATATTGTAATCTAAACCGTTGAGAATGCCAGTAAATTTGTGTTGATGCTGGTGAATTGTATGGCCTAAACCGTAACTAACATCGGTGTGGTGTGCTTCCCAAGCATGGTGGGGCGAGACGGTATTGAAATAGTTGGCAAAAACGATCCCACCTTTCATAAAATTAATCACAAAAGGGTTGAAGTTATCGCGCAGTCGGGCATAGCTAAAGTAGTAAGAATCGTTATTTAATCCTGTTGCCCAGAGAATTTCTGCACCTCCAAATCCTTGATGTTTAAAGTTATGGATGGTGTAAAGAACGCGCTGATTGCCCATACCATGATATTTATAAATTTCAAAAAGTAAGGGCGGAATTAAACCGGTTTGCCAGTCGTGACAATGAATTATATCGGGACGTTTATTACTTCTGAGCAAAAATTCTAAAGCGGCTTTAGAGAAGAAGGCAAAACGCATATTATCGTCTTTACAGCCGTAGTAAGTACCGCGATTAAAGAAATTATCCCCCGAATTGGGTTGAATAAAGAAACACAAGCGCCCGTGTACCCAACCACAAAAAACGTTACAGTGAATTGCCCCACCGTACCAAGGCACCCACAGGTCCCGATAAGCCTCGTGTAAGCCCCAAATTTGGTCGTAGCGCATACAATCATACATGGGTAGGATTAGCTCCACGCAATGACCGCGAATTTCCAATTCTCGACTCAATCCATATACCACATCCCCCAATCCCCCAGCTTTAATCACTGGGGCGCACTCAGAGGCAACCTGAACTATATACATATATCAATACTCCGTCGATTAATCTACAGGTCAGCTAGAAGCAATTTTTACAAAAGTATACAAGCTTCTGTGATTAAGTGGGTGGGTGGAATTAAATATAAGATGAACGTAGGTTGGGTTGAAGCATGAAACCCAACCCCCGCTCATGTTACGCTACCGCTAACCCATCCTACAAATAATTGTGCCTCCCTACTTAAATGGCTCGATCGAATTGGTTGCGGGTTGGGGTGTTGGGGTAGTGGGGTGTTGGGGTAGTGGGGGAATTTAGCTGAAATTTCCCCATCTCCCTATCTCCCTATCTCCCTATCTCCCCATCTCCCTATCTCCCGGCTCCTAAAGATTAACAGCGTTTTAACTGTCCTAGGAGCAAAATCACCTCATCGATGCCGTTTCTGAGGGTAGTGGCGGGTTTATCGCTGTTATTGACGGTTATGCTAAAGATTAGGGGTTGATTGTCGGCGGTTTCTAGATAACCGGCGAGAGCGGTAACTCCGGTTAAAGTCCCGGTTTTTGCCTGTAATCGTCCTTCTAGGGGAGTCTGGCGAAATCTATTGGTTAAAGTGCCATCAATGCCACCAATGGCTAAAGAACGACGATAATCAGGGTTTTCTGCCATTAGTTGTAATATTTGACCTAAAGTCTTGGGTTTAATCAGGTTTTGTCGTGATAGCCCCGAACCATCGCCGATTTTATAACTATCGCTGTTAATTCCCAGTTTTGTTAAAGTTTCTTGCAATCCCGAGACACCGCCGAGCATTTGTAGTAGGGTTTCGGCTAGTAAATTATCGCTATTTTTATTGACTTTTTCCACCAAATATGCTAGGGGTTCTGATTCTAAATTGGTGATTTCATAACCGAGAATTTCTGAGCTAATTTCCGCATTTTTAACGGTAATTCCCGCTTTTTCAAGGATATTACGCCAGCGATCGAGGAAATACTCCGAAGGTTGGGGAATAGCTAAATTAAAATCATCTTGACTATCAATCGCCAGAGAACCAGTGATAATTAGGCGATTATTGGCTAAATTGCCCTTAATTGCCAGAGTATTCGGGCTTCCTTGCGCTGCGGTGCTGGTTTGATTCTCAATTAGCCATTGTTTAGCGGCAATGGGATCAGACCATTGTAAATCTAAGCTTTGCCCCAATTGTCGCGGTAAAAGCCTTAAATTGACGGAATTTTCGTTCAAAACCAAGCTAGAAGCGGGTACAGCATAGTCAAAAAAGACATCTTCCCATTCCCAGGTTTTTTGACTATCGGAGACGACAAAAGGACTAGCAACGATAATTAAACGAGAAATTGAGTTAATTCCCCCTGCTTTTAACTTTTCTGCTAATTTTTCTAACTTTTCTGTGGTTATGGTTGCATCTCCCCTCCCGACTAAGGTTAAAGTCTCTAAATTGGGGGGGTTGCCTTGGGCTAAAATGGGGGTTTTCAGACGATAATCGCGGTTAAATTTGCTAAAAGCGGCGGCAGTAGTTAATAATTTTGCGGTAGAAGCGGGAGTAAAAAAGTTATTTTCGTGGAGACTATAGAGATTTTCCTGAGAATTGAGGGATTTTACTAAAATTCCCCAATAAGCGCCTTGATAATCGGGTTGGGACAAAATGCGATCGATCTCGGTGGCTAAGTCTGCCGGACAGATAAACTGGGAAGGGGGGGAATTGTCTTGACTGATGGGGGTTGCGAGGGTGACGGGATGGTTTACCCAGAGAAATAGGGAACAAGTCCCCAAGAGAAAAGATAATTTCGATCGGCGTGTTAGCATAGAATTAAATCTTGGCAGTAAATAAATTGACTCTAATTTAGCAGCCTTAGTGACCATATTGTCCTAGTTACTCGATAGATTCAGTTAGGGATTGATCCGAGATATTCTCTATCCTTTTTTGCCCAGAAAGTTTCTTGATTCCGTCAAATTTCTATACATTCGCGAGGATATTTTTATGAGTTATGATTTTGATTTATTCGTGATTGGTGGTGGTTCTGGGGGTATTGCCACCGCTAGACGGGCAGCCGAATACGGGGCAAAAGTGGGATTAGCAGAATACGATCGCTTGGGAGGAACCTGTGTTAATCGTGGTTGTATTCCCAAAAAATTAATGGTTTATTCTAGTCGTTTTCCGCAACTATTTAAGGATGCGGAAGGTTACGGTTGGAGTCCAGTAGAGAGTCAGTTAAATTGGCAAAAATTAATTAGCGCCGTTAATCAGGAAACTATCCGTTTAAATGGCATTTATCAAAAGATGCTCGATAATTCTCAAGTGACGCTTTTTCCTAATTATGCCAAGTTTCTTGATACCCATACCCTAGAGGTGGGAGAGGAGAAAATTACTGCCGATAAAATTTTAATTGCCGTGGGGGGACATCCCGTTAAACCTGATATTCCGGGGATTGAACATACGGTAGTTTCTGATGCCATGTTTCAACTGCCAGAACAACCAAAAAGAATTATAGTTTTAGGGGCGGGATATATTGGGGTAGAATTTGCCGGTATTATGCACGGATTAGGGACGGAAGTGGTGCAGTTAATCCGTAAAGACAAGATTTTAAGAGGGTTTGATGAGGATATCCGCGATGAGATTCAAGGGGAAATGATCCGTCAGGGAATTAAAATTATGCCCGAAACTTTCCCCACTTCGATCGAGAAAACTGACGAGGGGTTAAAGGTACATATTCAGGGGAAAGAAACCTCAGAAATCTTATTTGTTGATGCCCTAGGTTTAGCCGCTACGGGAAGAATTCCTAAGTTGGAAAAATTGGGCTTAGAGAATGTCAATGTCGAGGTCAAAAATGGTGCAATTGTTGTCAACGACTATAGCCAAACCAGCGAAGATAATATCTATGCCGTGGGCGATTGTACCGATAAAATTAATTTAACTCCCGTGGCGATTAATGAGGGGCGAGCTTTTGCCGATACAGTCTTCGGTAATAAACCCCGGTTAATGAGTTATGAAAACGTTCCTTCGGCAGTATTTTCTACTCCTGAAGCTGCGACGGTGGGATTAACAGAATTGCAAGCAAAAAAACAATATGGTGACACGGGGATTAAAGTTTATCGGTCTAAATTCCGCCCCGGTTACAATGTTTTACCAGACCGAGAGGACAAAACTTTGATGAAATTAGTTGTCCATCAGGAAAGTGGTAAAATTCTCGGAGCGCACATGGTGGGAGATCACGCCGCCGAAATTATTCAAGGAGTAGCCATTGCCGTAAAAATGGGTGCAACAAAAGCCGATTTTGATGCCACTGTCGGCATTCATCCCAGTGCTGCCGAGGAATTCGTCACCATGCGTTAATTAACAATTTTAGGTGTGTTAAACCAACCTAACACACCAGAGAAAATTAACCCTTTTGGCTATTGACAATTGAGCCATTTTATGATTTTTTTTCGGCTAATTTTTGAGCCAGATTTAAGATATCGGAGGGGATCATAATGATGGTACTGGTGTTATTTTCCGCTCCAATTTCCGTTAACATTTGTAGGCGGCGTAATTCCAAAGCGGCGGGATTTTCCATGATTAATTGGGAAGCTTCCGCTAATTTTAGGGAGGCTTCCTGTTCTGCGGCAGCTTTAATCAAACGGGCCCGTTTTTCTCGCAAAGCTTCCGCTTCCTTGGCCATAGCTCGCTGCATACCGGTGGGAATTTCCACATCTTTCATCTCCACTCGTTCGATATCAATGCCCCAAGGTTCGCTAATTTCATCGACAATTTGTTGAACTGCGTGATTAATTTCGTCTCGTTTTTGCAAGACATCATCGAGACGATTTTGACCAACTACATTTCTTAAAGTGGTCATGGCCGCTTGATAAACGGCCGCAGGATAGGATTCAACTTTATTAATCGCTTTGCTAGGGTCGATAATGCGATAGTAGAGAACCGCATTAACCTTTATTGTGACATTATCGGCGGTGACAGTTTCTTGCGGGGCGATATCGACGGTTTTGGTGCGAATATCCACCCGCATTTTTTGGTCAACTAGGGGAATGATCCAGTACAGTCCGGGGCCTTTGGTGTCTTGATAACGCCCTAGACGATAGATAACACCACGCTGGTATTCTCGATCGATTTTAAAGCCATTTAACCCCAGAATGCCCGCTACCAACAGCAAGGGTGCTAAAAATTCCATATTAATTACCACTTATCGGGTTCAAGTTAATCGGTGTGCGGTGACATCTCAATGGCCATCTCCTCGCTCCTGACCACTAATACATTCATTCTAGACAGTAACCGGGCTGTCGGGGAAACTCATAACGAAATATTACAATTTTTAGGAATTGCCTAACCAGCAGGGATGACTCGACTTCCAGACCCCGACCTGAGATAAACTACAGAATGTTATCAGAATTTACCTTGATATTATGAGCGTAGTTAGCCAAGTCATCCTCAAAGCCGACGACGAACTTCGTTATCCTAGTAGTGGTGAACTACAGGGTATCGGGCAATTTTTAAAAACTGGCGAGCAGAGAATTCGCATTGCCGAGACTCTCGCTGAAAATGAGAAAAAAATCGTCGATCAGGCTCAAAAACAACTGTTCAAGAAACGTCCCGATTATAGAGCGCCGGGGGGTAATGCCTACGGTCAGCGTCAATATAATCAATGCTTGCGCGATTATGGTTGGTATCTGCGTCTAGTTACCTATGGGGTATTAGCCGGAGATAAAGGTCCGATCGAACAAACCGGCCTGATCGGGGTCAAAGAGATGTATAACTCTCTTAATGTTCCCATCCCTGGCATGGTGGAAGCGATTCGTTGTCTCAAAGAGGCCGCTTTAGCTCTTTTGACTCAAGAAGATGCCGTGGCAGCAGCCCCCTACTTCGACTTTATCATCCAGTATATGTCCTAAGCGATCGGGACAACTCCACGGGCCTGAAGTCTGAAAAGGGGCAATTTTCCCCTCTTTCAGGGTTCAGGCTTGACTTTTTTCAGTTAACTGATAACTGATAACTGATAACTGATAACTGATAACTAATAACTAATAACTCAAAACTGATAACTGATAACTGATAACTGATAACTGATAACTGATTATGTTTTGGCGCATTGTACTACTTACCTTTCTGATTCCATCAGTCTATGGGCTGTTTGGCTGGTCGATCGCCCAGGAGCGTGTATCATGGAGCGATTGGTTACTTGCCCGCGGTGATGAGATGAATTGGACTCTCACTAGCGAATGGCTAGAAATCATCATCTATATCCTAGCGGTAGGGGTTATCCTCTTAATTGCCCTAGGATTAACTCTGTTTAGTCACTTAATGCCGCTATTTTTCCGCAGTTGGTTTAAAAACGATATTAGCGCTGTATTATCAATTCTCGGCTGGTCTTTGGCGGTAGTCTTTATCTTCCACAAGTGGGCGGTATTTAGTCGAGTTTTAATTCTGTTAGCCGCTACTATCCTCGGTCGTCTAGAACTTCAGGAAGCAGGTTACAATAGGTGGCAAGTTTTCCTGATGCTCACCATCCTCTGCTTAGGTAGTTTTGGCTTGGGAATTTGGGCTTATCATCTTTGGGGTCACGAATTTCATCGAGTGACTACTGATTAATCTTATCTGGTGCGTGGGGTGCGGATTACTAATTTTGGTTTTTCATTCCAAGGTTATCGCCGCAAACACGCACCCTACAAAATTGCTTATCTCTAATCTTTAAAAAGTATGCCAAAAAAAAATAACGATACCCTCAAACGAGTCTTAATTGTTTCCTCTGGTTTAGTATTTCTGGCTTTAATGGTGGTGCCAACTTTAGGCTTATTGAAAAATAATAATTCTAATTCCCCCCAAGGCAATCAACCCGGGCAAGAGGCAACTATTCCCACCCAAAAATTACAAGAAATGGTCAAAGGTTACGAGAAAATTCTCGAACGCGAACCGGATAACCCCACTGCTTTGCAAGGACTAGCACAAGCTCGCCTACAGTTAAAAGATTTTATCGGAGCTAGAGAACCTTTAGAAAAATTATATCAAAAATATCCCGACAATCTGGAAGTTATGCTAGTTCTTTATGGAACAAGATTACAAACTCAAGACGTTTCTGGAGCGAAAAGTCTCCTAGAAAAATTAGTCAAAAACTATCCCCAAGAACCGAAGTTTAAGGAAGAATTAACTCGTTTAAATCAAGCGATTGCGGCAGCTTCTAAACAGCCACCTCCAGGGACTAAAAAGTAATGAAAAAAGAATTAATTATTGAAGCTGGGCGAAGGGAAAGACAATATCGAGAATTTTTTATTTCTTGACTTGTTGCGATTATCGGCATTTTGGGCATTACTGCGGCCATTCTTCGGTAAATTAGCCCGTTTGCCTAGGGATGGTGCTGCCCCCTAGACGACTAGAAAGAAACTTCGCCAATATCATCTAACCCTGACATTAGCTAACTTTGTTAGATAAGAACTTTTTTAGGAATTATGATCGGCCTATAATAGTAACTGTAGTCACCCCTATCCTTTAGCGATAATTCTTGGTTTAGGGTTGGTGTCCTTCAGCGCAAGCGAGATAGGTTATGAAAATTAGCGAACTA
This sequence comes from Microcystis sp. LE19-84.1B, assembly GCF_027531875.1. NCBI lineage: Bacteria > Bacillati > Cyanobacteriota > Cyanophyceae > Chroococcales > Microcystaceae > Microcystis > Microcystis sp. LE19-84.1B. The sequence continues at coordinate 25,032 of NZ_JAPZSR010000061.1, forward strand.
GAAAACTACTTGGCTCAGATTAAGTCAGAGATTGGTGACATCGATATCGTCTATCAATGTCGCAACCAGCACTATAGTTGGTTGGACAAAATGAGAAGCCATCAACTGAAAGTGTTAAAAAATACCGCCGACACTAAATTATTGATTTCTCTGCAATAGCCATTTTCTCTTGCTAGATGCCGGCAATGCCATAGAATCCGCCTAATCTGCTTAACAGTTTATCTTTTCTTCCCTGTCGATAGGTTCTTAAACCAGCCGCGTCGCCAAAAGAAAATGATTAAACTGAAAGCAACGGTTAGCATCAATCCCCAGACGAACACATAGCCCCAATACCATTCTAATTCGGGCATATTATAGGGAGATTTATCAGTATTAAAGTTCATGCCGTAAATACCGACAATGAAGGTGAGAGGGATAAAAATCGTCGAGATTACCGTTAAAGTTTTCATAATCTCGTTCATTTTATTACTCACGGAAGACAGATAAAAATCCATTAAACCATTGGCAAATTCCCGATAATTTTCGATAACATCAAGGATTTGTACCACATGGTCATAACAGTCCCTTAGATAGGGTTTAATCGTTGTATCAATGACAATATACTCATCCCGTAAAAGCGCATTGAGGGTGTCTCTTTGCGGCCAAATTGCTCGTCGCAGGGAGAGTAATTCCTGACGTAGTTGGTAAATTTGTGATAAAGTCTGTTCTGTGGGACTAGCTAAAATTTCGTTTTCTAACTCCTCGATTCTTTCTCCGTAGGACTCTAAAACAGGAAAATAACCGTCAATAATAGCATCCCAAATTGCGTAGGCTAAATAACCTGATTTTTGCTGCCGGATAGAACCTTTATTTAAACGGATTCTTTCCCTAACTCCCTCTAAAGAATCGTATTGTCCTTCTTCCTGCACGGTTAAAACATAATTCTTCCCGACTATTAAACTGATTTGTTCTAACAAAAAACCCTGATGATCGATTAGGATGGCCATTGGCACTATAATTAAAATATAATTCTCGCATTCTTCTACTTTTGGTCTTTGGGGAATACTGACTATATCCTCAAGGGTTAGGGGATGTAAATGAAAAATTTCCCCCAATTCTTGCAGTTTATCTTCATTACCCAAACCGACGATATCAATCCAAGAGATGGAATCATTCGATAAATATTTAAGACAGTCTTTCGGTAGGAGATTATTAACTCTAGTGGCTTGTTGACGGTTATAATTAATTAAAAATATCTCGGTAGCAACGGCATTTTCATCGATGGTGATTAACCCCGGCATCGTCCCGGGTTGGTTATAGTGATAATCGTAAAGGTGGGGTTTTGTCCCAGAGTATTTTCGCCCTTTTTTATACCTGATTAATCTTTTGTTATTGCTCATAGTTGAGATCGATCGCTATTTGCCTTTTTCTTAGCATTAATCGCTCAAATATTCCTCAATTTTTAGCTAACTTTAAGATTGTCCAAGATTGTTAAAAAACGAAGATTAAACGTAAATGCCAATTATTAGCCGTTTCTCTCTCGATTTCGATGCGACGGATAAACTCGCGAAAATAAAAACGACGCTCGATTTCCGATAAATCTCGCCAAAATTGCGGAAAAGCAACGGCACGAGCGATAATAGTCAGGTTATCGGGGGGTAATTGGTCTAAACGTCCTTGAATCTGTGCGATCTCGTTTTTCAGTTTATAGGCCCTGAGATTAGCCGTTTCTTGATCTAAAATTCCCGCCGCTTCTAGGGAGGGCAATTGCGACAAAATATCGTTTTTTTGCCCTATTTCCTCGCTCATTCCCCGTTTGATCGCCTCTAAATCCGGTAAAGATATCTGAGCGATCGTCGGCGGTAGGTCTTGACAAATGCGCTCGATTGTGCTATGAAGAATTTTTTCATAAGCGATCGCCGAACATTTTTTTGTCCGGGGACATTGCAAAGGTCGCAAATAGAGGTATTCTGTGCCTTTTCCTCGCGCTGTCACTTTGGTAATCGTCATCCCCGATTGACATTGATTACAGACGACTAAACCCGCTAAGGAACGCGGGGCGCTGGCACTGCGGGGGGGTAATTTGCGATTATTTCTCAGGATGCGATCGATCTGGGCTGCTTCCTCCCGGGAGATAATCGGGGTGTGGGTATCGGGGATAATATCTTGACCGAGATAGCACAAATCGCCGCGATAAACGGGATTGGTCAGCCATTTATGGGCAGTAGCTATCGATATCTTTTTGCCGTAGCGTTTTTCTAGATAGCGCACCGTGGAACCCAGGGAAGCGGAAATCAAAAAGCGATCAAAAAAGTCTTTGACTACTGGTGCGGTACTGCGATCGAGTATATAACGCTCCTTGCCACGACGATAACCGTAGGGTGCTTTTCCGGGGGGAGGTAAAGCTTGCAGACGATTGTGAGCGTGACCTGCTTTTAAACGATTACTTAGTTCGTTTTTTGATATTTCTTGCAGAATCTTGGCAAAATTCAGCTTATAATCTGGGTCTTCTAGGGCAATTATATCTATGTCGAGGGCTTCTAAGGATTGTAAAATTTTGCTAACTTCCGTGCCATTGTCTCCCAATTCTGCTAGGCGACGCAGGATCAGCAGTCGGGGGGGAGTTCCTTGACAATCGCGGAGCAGTTGCTGCCGTTGTGAGCGATCACCAAAATCCTGATACACTTGTTCGGGAGAATGGTCCCAAATCGAGTTATCGGGGGGACTATCAAGCAGGGGATTGGTATAGGTGTAGGCGATAATTTTCATGTTTTGCCGAAATCCTGGTATAGATAAGCTGTACTGCCTTTAAACCGCGTCCTGAAAAGTTTAGTACAAATGCTCGAACTTCCTCGACCCGGCCCCCAACTCCGGCGCTCATAGACAGTCTTAACCAGTAATTTAGATAGTCAACAGCTTACCTGCGGGCGAATGGAAAAGGAATTTCTGCCCATCTCCCTAACCCCCGCCAGCTGGCGATCGTTCCGCTACACTTGGCAATTTCTAGGCCGGGCGCGATTCGTCTAGGGAGAGGGTAAAGAGCGAAGGAAAACCGTGAGTATGGCGGTAATAATCGCAACGGTTACGGGGATAATCAGCGATTTCGCCCCTTTTAAATCGGATATATCCTTAACTAGCCCCGATTGTTCGTTTTCTAGCCTTTCTAACCGCTTATCCATTCCCTCGACTTTCTCGATTAATTTTGCCTGTCCTACCTCTAGTTTTGTCAGGCGATCATCGATTCGATCGATCTTTCCCTCGATCCGCGTCAGGATGGCTTCTAGGGAATAGGTGACGGTTTCTCCCGATTGACTCATAAACTAAATTCCTTGTTGCGGGGGATACTTCGCATTCTATCACTCCCGAAAGATCGCAGAATTACCAATAACGATTATCAGCCTACAATATTACTAGGCGATCGAATAATCTCCGAAATTCAGATGAGTCAATTAAGATCTATTTCTGGGAAAAAGTTCGCCAAAATTTGAGAACGTCATTGAGAATTCAAGGTAGCCATCACATTTACTGTATTACTCGTTAAGACTGTCTATGAACCATCGTCAACAATTAATTCAAGAACTCGAACAAGCACCTGATGATCTAATAGAAACCGTGTTAGATTTTTTACATCGAGTTCAGGCAACAGGCAACAGTCATCCTCTGTCCAAGTTTTCAGGCATTTTAAGCGATTCAGAGGCAGAAGAACTACAACAAGCCATTAAAACAGAATGTCGTCAGGTAGATGTCAATGAGTGGTGAAATGGATTGCTGCTCAATGTATAGAAAATAATTGGGTATTGGTGACAGATAAGTAGCTGGTTATAATTAAATTAAAAATGGATTTTAGTAAATTTGTAGGTCGGGTTGAGGCAACGAAACCCGACATAAATCCTCGGTTGTTGGGTTTCACTATCGTTCAACCCAACCTACAGCTACAATATTAATAGGCGATCGAATATTCCCGGAAATTCAGATGAGTCAATCCCCCGTCACCAATTCCCTAGAAATTATCCTGACAAATATCACGGAAAAATTAGACTCTTTACAGAAAGATTTCGCTGATCTCAAAGTAGATATAGCGGAGGTGAAAACCGAACTCAAGATTATTGATAGGCGATTGGGAAAAGTAGAGGGAACACAGGACGCTTTAATTCAGGATGTCTCTGACCTTAAGGGAGCAAAATCGTTGATTATTCCCGTGGTAGTGGCAGTATTAACCAGTATTCTGACTCTGCTGGTGCGATCGATCCCGAATCCTTAAAA
>NZ_JAPZSR010000122.1:0-4406 GCF_027531875.1 Microcystis sp. LE19-84.1B
CCGCCCTAAAAGTGCGGCGATTCCTAAACCTCACGATTTAAGTTTCTGCTTCCACCACCGTCGCATACCACAGTTAAAAAACCATGTACTGTCTTACACAGAGTCCACAGACTTTCGCCCCATTTCAGAAGCCCGATTCCCTGTGTCCCACGGTACGTTGACCGCCTATAGCTTCTTGTACTTGTTGCGCGCGACTTTTTACCCGGCCAAGCTTTTCTGGTCGGAACCCCCTAAGCCGAGTTTTCAAGGTGCTGCGCCGTCCACTTGGTTTTCGAGACTGGCCTTTTAATTCTAACGTAAAGCCGCCGTTCTACGGCGGGGTTTCAGACCCAAAATTTCCCATGACGAGCGAGTATCCGAGCAGTTCCAGCGCTCTCTCCCAACCGACCCTGTCCTTGGATCTTGATGAAATTATCGCTCAATTGTCCAAACCTCGTGGCGAGTCGTTCCACAGTTGGTATCAATCACGAAGCGATTTCCCCTTGCCCTCCCGTGAGGCCTTATTTCGGATTGTCGATCGACTGCGTGCCGTTCTTTTTCCCTATCACTTTGGCAATCCCGATTTAGGCGAAACGTCCAGCCGCTATTTTATCGGTCATACCCTCAATGAAGTCCTGCAACTGCTGCATCATCAGGTTTGTCGCGAACAGTGGTTGCTGGGGTCACAGTTGCACTGGTCGGCAGACCAGATTGAGAAACACGCCCAAGGGACGGTACAAGCCTTTGCCACTCAATTACCCCATCTGAAAGCTCTACTGGAAACGGATATCACGGCGGCCTATCGAGGTGATCCGGCAGCCAGAAATTTAGATGAAGTGTTGTTTTGTTATCCCGGGGTAACGGCCATCACTTATCACCGCATTGCCCATGCCCTGTATCGGTTGGACTCGCCCCTGTTGGCGCGGATTATCAGTGAAATTGGTCATTCCTTAACGGGGATTGACATTCACCCCGGCGCCTCGATCGGCAATAGTTTCTTTATCGATCATGGGACGGGGGTGGTGATTGGGGCTACCACGGTGATTGGCGATCGCGTGCGCCTTTACCAAGCGGTCACGCTCGGGGCGAAAAGTTTTCCCCGGGACGAATCGGGCAGTTTAATCAAAGGTCAACCCCGTCATCCGATTATTGAAGATGATGTGGTGATTTACTCAGGTGCAACGATTCTCGGTCGGGTAACTATCGGTCGGGGCGCCACCATCGGTGGAAATGTTTGGTTAACCCGCAGTGTGCCGCCGGGGGGTTTTATCTCCCAGGCGCAACTACGACAGGAAATGTTTGATGACGGCTCTGGAATTTGAGGGCCTGTCCGGGCTGTGATTGTTCGGCCATGACAGTCGCTTTGTTACTTTTTTTTTTGAATTGGAGGATTTAACTCGATGACCTATACCCAAGATCATGAATTACAACTGGCTTTGGGAGATGCTGCCGCTCGGCAGTTAGCCAATGCCACGAAGACCGTTCCTCAGTTATTGACCATTTCGCCCCGGTGGTTCGTTCGCCTCTTGCATTGGCTACCCGTTGAGGCGGGGATTTATCGTCTCAATAAAGTCAGGGATGCTTCCCGGGTTGAGGTGGCCTGCTCTGAACGAGACGAGCGGGAGCTGCCCGAAACCTTTGTGGATTACGAAGAGACCCCCCGGGAGTATTTCTTGAGTGCGGTGAATACGGTACTGGATGTTCACACTCGCGTGTCCGATCTCTACAGCAGTCCCCACGATCAGATCCATGAACAATTGCGGCTGACGATTGAAACGCTGAAGGAACGTCAAGAAAATGAGTTGATCAACAACCATGAGTACGGATTGCTCAACAATATTGTTGATTCCCAGAAAGTACAACCTCGCAATGGTGCGCCCACGCCGGACGATTTGGATGAGTTGCTGGTCAAGGTGTGGAAGGAACCGGCATTTTTCCTCGCCCATCCCAAAGCGATCGCCGCCTTTGGCCGAGAAGCAACCCGACGGGGTGTACCCCCCGCTACGGTGTCATTATTTGGCTCTCAGTTTATTACCTGGCGAGGCGTGCCTTTAATTCCTTCCGATAAGTTGGCCGTGAATGAGCAAGGCAAAACCAATATTTTGTTATTGCGGGTAGGAGAAAGCCGTCAAGGGGTGGTCGGTCTCTATCAGCCCAATTTACCCGGTCAACAGGGAGTTGGTTTGTCGGTGCGATTTATGGGGATTAGTCGCAAGGCGATCGCATCTTACCTGGTCTCCCTCTACTGTTCGTTGGCAGTGTTGACCGACGACGCAGCGGCCGTACTGGAGAACGTTGATGTCAACCAATACCACATCTACGACTATGACTAACCCTGAACTGATCCCTGAAAAGGCGGGGGGGAATCTACCCGCTCTATCCCCGCCCACCACTGCCCTAACTGACGCAGAGAACATTTCTCTTAACCCCTTATTCCAACCTGACCTTCTTGAGCATCTCGCCCAGACGATAATTCAAGAACTACAACGGCACGACCTTGGAGCAGAGGTGGCCAAGGGGTTGAGTCCAGACCGGGATGATCTGGTGCCATCCACCGCAGCAACCTCCCCGGCTGCTGTGGGCGAACGGCCTACAGTTCCCTTTACTGTACCCTTAGCCACCCCCTCTTTCTACTTCATCGAAGAGTTAGAAACAAAAATCCCCGACCTTCCGGCGGTAGTGGCCAAACCGGGCCAGCTTGTTCAAGTCCCAGCGATCGATCCCCTTTTTGTCCCCCAGGCAAGCGGGCGAAGCGTTCAACGACCTAGCTTCTTTGATGTTCATACCATTCGCCGGGATTTTCCCATCCTGCAAGAACGGGTGAATGGCAAACCCTTGATCTGGTTCGACAATGCCGCAACAACTCAAAAGCCCCAAGCAGTCATCGATCGCCTCGTTCATTTCTACAGCCATGAAAATTCCAATGTGCATCGTGCCGCCCATGAACTAGCGGCCCGCTCCACAGATGCTTACGAAGCGGCCAGAGAAACGGTACGCCGTTTTCTCAATGCCTCATCTGTCAACGAAATCATTTTCGTGCGGGGAACAACGGAAGGCATTAATCTGGTGGCAAAAAGCTGGGGACAACAAACCCTACAAGCGGGGGATGAGATTGTCCTCACCCATCTAGAACACCATGCCAATATTGTGCCTTGGCAGCAACTAGCCGCCCAAACGGGAGCAAAATTGCGGGTTGTCCCTGTGGATGACCACGGGCAGATTTTACTGGCAGAGTACCAACAGTTACTCAACTCCCGCACAAAACTGGTGGCTTTTTCCCATGTTTCCAATGCCTTGGGAACCATTACCCCGGCTAAACAAATTATTGACTTAGCCCATCGGGTCGGGGCCAAAGTCTTGTTAGATGGCGCTCAATCGGTTTCCCACATTCCGATCGATGTTCAACAATTAGGGTGTGATTGGTTCGTCTTTTCCGGACATAAAGTCTTTGGTCCCACAGGGATCGGGGTACTTTATGGTCAAGAAGACCTGTTGAATGCCACGGTTCCCTGGCAAAGCGGCGGCAACATGATCGTGGATGTGACGTTTGAGCGCACCGTGTATCAGGCGGCTCCCACTCGCTTCGAGGCCGGAACGGGCAATATTGCCGATGCCGTTGGCTTAGGGACGGCCTTGGATTATGTTCAGCAGATTGGTTTGACCACCATTGCCAATTATGAGCATGAACTTCTGGAGTACGCCACTGCGGGACTGACAACCATCCCGGGCCTGCGTTTGATTGGGACGGCAGCCGATAAGGCCGGCGTGCTTTCCTTTGTGCTGGAGGGATTTGATGTGGAAGTCGTTGGACAGGCCCTGAATCGGGAAGGGATTGCCGTGCGGGCAGGCCATCACTGCGCTCAACCCATTCTGCGACGCTTTGGTCTAGAGGCAACGGTGCGCCCTTCCTTGGCTTTCTACAATACTAAGGCTGAGGTGGATGCGCTGGTGGCCGCGTTGGAACGTCTGCAACGCCAATAAACTGACGGTCATGGGTGGGGCAGCTTGTACACCTATTCCAGTTCCCCCTAAACTGCCACCTATTTAAAATAGACCTCCTGCATAATTTTTTTATGGTATAACAGGAGGTTTTGCTTTTTTCTCAATTTTTAGATGGAAGTAGACCTCGACCTAATTTAATTAAATCACAATAATAGGATATAATAAAACAAATAGTGACTCAAAAAAAGCCATGAAAAACTACACCTAGGAATACATTCAAAAATATCCGAAACAAACTAAAAGACTATTAGGGATTGACTACCAACAACTAGAACAACTGATGGCCCTTGGAAAACTTATACATCGGAAAAACCAATCAGAAATCGAAAAAACCAAAATTAGGATTAATCAACCAGGAAGCGGAACACCTCCTAAATTATCAGAAGAGGAACAAATTGTTCTAATGTTGGTTTATTTAAGACATC
>NZ_JAPZSR010000131.1:0-15869 GCF_027531875.1 Microcystis sp. LE19-84.1B
AAACTTCAACCCATCCCTACTGTCAGATTGTTCCAAGTTTGTTGGAATGACCATTTGAGCAGCCAAAAATCAGGAGTTGTTTGGTAAAATTACCTGAGATTTTGGTCACTATGTCAACCTAATTTAAGTGCGATTGCCCTGTGATAGAGAGTGCTTTTCTAAAAATCGCTGGCTCTCTTACAAATAGTCCCGTTAGATCCAGTAGAATTTTGTCTCTGTTTAATCTATAGCAAGGGTAAAGATTATTCAATCTATAACTTGATAGACTATAAAAATCTTGATCGATATGGTTATATCTTAAACAGTATAAATGCGTAATAGCTTCTAAAAGCCATACTTATATTTCCAGACAAGGGACACTTTTTATAAGAAAGTTAACACCATTTTCAAAAATCAAGGTCTTGAGATCAACTCAATCTTAATTTTATTTCCTTCTTTCACTCCTAATTCTTTCGCTCGACCCCCAGCTAGTTCAATCACTTGATTAACCATGGTGTTTGGCCCATAGACAGGACAAGGATCCACAGCACAAGGGGGAACATTGAGCAAAACTGCTTTTACTATACCATCTTTTAGAAAAATCATGTCTAGAGGAATCGAGACATTTTTCATCCAAAACCGGGCCACCAGAGGTTGTGCAAAGGGAAATAGCATACCGCGATTTTTCTGCAAAGACAAGCGATACATTAAACCCTTGGCCTGTTGTTCGCTGGTTTGAGCAACTTCTAACTCAATCATCTCACCATTAATATCTGCTTTGGCCGTGATCGGTAATATTTGCCCTTGATTCTCAGTTGTAATCTGAGCCATCGAACTATTATTACCATTGAGATTAGTCGATTGACAACTCAGCAGCAACAAACCTAAGAATAATATTAACTTGATCTTGAGCATAAATGATTTTTTACCGGTCATCATCAATAGTTATCAATACTTAATCTTTCTAGTATGAGTGAAGAATTAAGCAGATCAAAGGCTAACATAAAGTAGCGATAGTAAATATAAAGATAGTATTAAAAATATCTAGCCTAGGGGTGAGCATCCTTCCTTGAGGATTGTTAGAACGTATATACTAGGAAAATTCTCAAAGTTATTGGCCGATTTTCCCCCTCAATTTTGCCCTAGTCCGGCAGCAGTCGATCGCCTTCGTAGGTTAAAATACCATTGATCTATTGATCGATTATTGTAGGCTCAGGAGCAATCACCATGACCGCAGAAAGTATGTTATTTAATGGGGCGATCGTGGCGATCGTTCTCGTCCTCGTCGGATTAGCTTGGGGTTTTCTCCTCCTCAAAATCCAAGGTGGAGAAGCGGAATAGCTTGTTTTTCCGTTCATGGTTACTTTATTAGTAATCATGAACTAATTTTTCCCATCAAAAGTAATTAAGAGAAAATCAATAACCAAAATTTTATAGCTATACCTATGACCACTCCCACGATCGAGTTTTTTGTTGGTTTATCAGAAGAATTAAGCGGTGTTAGTCTCCGCAAAAATAAAAATACCGGGATTCGCAATGTCCTGATGACTTTTAAAACCCTGAAAGCGATCGAACGTTTCCAAAGTTTCACCACCCGTACCTACGGCGATCTCCGTCTCACCGATGAGGAAGGAGTGATTATAGTTATTCCCAACTCGACTAAGTTTATTTTTGGAGGAGATGAAGGAGATGAAATTCAACGGGTAGAATGTGGTTTTGAAATCACCGATGAACACTGGGAGCGTTTTCTGCGCTTTATGAATCGTTATGCGGCAGCCAACGGGATGGGGTATCAGGATAAGTGAGAAGTGGGGTGATGGGGGAATGGGGAGATAGGGGAATGGGGAGATAGGGTGATGGGGAGATAGGGGAATGGGGAAATTTCAACTAAAACCCTAAAACCCTAAAACCCTAAAACCCCAACTCTCAACTCCTGAATTCTGATAGCCAAAAACCAGCTAAAATAAGGATAAATTTAGTCAAGAAACCATGAAAATAGCGATTACTGGGGCGACGGGATTTGTGGGTAGTCGATTGGTGGTCAAACTCTATGATCGCGGCGATGACATCCTAATTTTGACTCGCAATCCCGATAAAGCCGGGAGAATTTACCCAAAGTCAATCTATCCTAAGATAGAGATTATTCCCTATATCGCCACAGAATCGGGGGATTGGCAAAAAGAGATTTCTGGATGTGATGCGGTGATTAATCTAGCGGGAGAACCGATTTCGGAACGCTGGACCGGTGAAGCAAAACGAGCAATCATCGCTAGTCGGGAAATCGGCACCGAGAAAATTGTCGAGGCGATCTCGCGTAGCGAGCGCGTTGCGACCGCAATGGCCGACCAGAAACCGAAAGTTTTAATTAACTCCTCGGCGATCGGTTACTATGGAACCAGTGAAACCGCTAGTTTTGACGAAAATAGCCCTCCCGGTGGCGATTTTCTGGCGGATGTCTGTAAAAAGTGGGAAACAGCCGCCCAAAAAGTGAAAGATTACGGCACTCGTTTAGTGATTCTTCGCACGGGTATTGTTTTAGGCAATGGGGGTGCTTTAGGGAAAATGATCCCACCCTTCAAACTATTTGCCGGCGGTCCGATTGGCAGCGGTCGTCAGTGGTTTTCTTGGATTCATCGGGATGATTTAATTAATTTAATTATCTATTGTCTCGATCGCCCAGAAATTAACGGCACTTTCAACGCTACTGCACCTAATCCCGTCCGGATGAAAGAATTCTGTCAGATATTAGGGGAAGTAATGAAGCGTCCTTCTTGGTTGCCAGTGCCAGATTTTGCCCTCGAAATTCTCTTGGGAGAAGGGGCAAAAATCGTCCTAGAAGGTCAAGAAGTGCTGCCAAAAGCCACTCAAGCGCTCGGTTTTGACTATCGTTATCCTAATCTAGAAGCGGCCTTACAAGAAATCGTCCCGAAAATGTAGAAAGCTGATATACTGGGGGGAAAAATTCTCAATACTAACGGTCTATGATGAATCTTTCCGAGCCGACAGCAAATTATTGTTTTTGCACTTTAGCCCTAAGAGAAAAGTATCAAAAATTAACTAAAACTTTGGCTGAAGATTTACAAAAATACGCCCCTCAGAGCAGTCTAGTGGTGGGAACTGATGCCCCTCAGTATTTTGATAATAGTCCCAATGTTATGGCTTTTAAACATACTCAAAAAGGTATTTTACATTGTTATAATGATAAACGCTTTGTTCTAGAAGAAAGTTTAAAGTTATTTCCGACAGCTATTTTTATCGATGCGGATACAAGACTAATAGAATCATTACCGGACAATCTTGATTTTACTCCAGGTATCGTTGGTTGTCATCAGAGTATGGTTGAGCATAATAAAAAATATCGTCCTCGGGATTTACCTAATTTAATCAGGGTTTCTGAAAAACTAGGAATTCCGAGTGAACAAGTAAATTGGATTGGAGAGTCTTTATTTATAGTCACTAGAGATGGAGGGAAAGAGCAAGAGTTTTTGCATTTTTGGGGGAAGATAGCACTCTATTTAGAAATGAAAGGAATGCACAGTGGCGAAGGCAGTATTATGGGACTAGCGGCAGCAAAAGTCGGGTGGACAGTAGATACCAGTGAAGCTTGGTTAATCCTCAAAAACAAAAGGAATCACCTTGATGCCAGTCATCAACCTCCCATTAAAAAAGATTTTTGGCAACCTCTCCAAAAAAGGCTAGGCTATCATTATCGTCTCAATTTAGCCCGACTGAATGCCCTAAAAAACTACGATTTTTACTATCGCTAATCTATTTTTCACTCCAGACGGGATGGGAGAATAAAGAGGCAGCCACTCTCACCCCGCGCAGTTGATTTAACAGGGGTAAATGGCCTACGGGAGCGCTTAAATCCCAGATAAATTCCTGCGGGTATTTTGTCCAATTATTGCCATTTTTCCAGCCAATTTTCGGCCAGAGTTTCGGGAAATCTTGACCGACACCGAGCCATAATTTGCGCTGCACCGACCAACCGAATTTCCCTTCCGAATGAACTAACCAAAGATTATCAATAGTCTGAATGTCAACCTTGGGAAAAGCTTCTACTTCCGTAAAATAGACCCATTTCCTCTGTATTGCCCCTTCTCCTGCTAATTCACAGAGTTTTTGACGGGTAAGACTATCGGCAGTTTGAAAATCCTGTTTAGCCAATAATTCCTGTAAAAGTCGATAATCGATACCCTTAGCACTATCGAGGGGAACAACACCCGTGGGGAAATAATTAGCTAAAAATTCCTTGCTCCGATCGCTATTATCTTGATAGAGCAATTGATAAGCCTTACCTGTCACCAGATTAACAGGAGTCGGGCGCCCGGCTAATAAAAAATCTCTCAATACAGTTAGGCCAGCTTCTCCGCTTCCGGCTAATTGTGTCAGGATCTGTAATTGATTTTTCGGCGACTCGGTGGCTAATTGACTCATCTTACGGGTAATATCCTCGCTCTGTTCTTCTACTAACACGCCATTCTGGTCAGTCATATCATCACTTTTAAGACCACTCCTTCAATACTATTACCACTATTTCGGGGTGGCTGCTCGATTTTTTCCTGACAAAAAAGGGATTTTTAGCGGCGACATTCCGCACCTCTTCATATACTTTTATATATCTTTACATTTCCCAAGATGTTTTGACGAAAAACCTTCATTGTAGAAACTACTATTGAGAACATTTTCAATAATTGATTTTTTCTGAGAAAAAAATTTACAATTCTTCACCCTGATAAAAATCCATCATTGTGGCTATAATCCTTACTGGCAAAGGGCTGTAAGCAATATATTAGTAAAAATTATCAATTGAATGTTAAGAAGTGCGGACAGTGGGTACGAATTAATTACACTCATCGAGCCGACAACAATCTTGCTCGCTGTCGGCTCGATGGTTAATGCTGTCGATGGTAATGGCGAGAGACGGCGCTGACAGTGACAAATCCTAAGGATAGCAATCCCAAAGCGAGCGGACTGCTGCTTTCTGGTACGGCTGTCACCTCAGCAAAGGGAACGATAGTTTCAAACAGATACACGATAGACGATCCCGATCCTTGGAAAGGAGAAAGATCAAGTCCTGGTAGTAATCTCAGTTGATCAAGGCTCAAGACCTGGCGAGTCGTTGCCGGATAGACAGTTCCTGATTTGCCAATGACTTTCTCGGAGACAAAATCAATCAGTACGTTTCCGACCTCGAAACCAGCGATCGCCAAACTGGGATCGGCAGCGGTACTGGCATCTCTGCCGTAGATTGTGGTAAAGGTAAATTCCAGATCTCCCGTCTCGTAGGTCAGATAGGACGCGCCAGCCACTCGCAAATCCAGATTGGGGGGGAACCAAGGGTCGAGACCCGGACCAATTTCAACGCGGTCAGGAACATAGAGCCGACTGCAAATGTGTGGCACCCCCCATAGGTTAATCACGGAAGGGGGAGTACATTGAAGATTAGTAGGGGGTGTGTAGGGATAGATCATTGGAAAATAAACAAAGGTATTGGTTTGTGTTGATCCAAACCCGCCATTAATCACTTCAGTCGGGGAGAAAGTTTGTTGGAAATCTCGAAATGGGCCGATGGTGGTTTTGGCCGCGTAAGCAGGCTCCAGGAGAGCAATCATAAGCGAGCCAGCGCTCAAGACGATGTTAAGAAAGAGGGAACGCATCATGATAATTTTTTTGACTTGACAAAATTACAGTTATTTGATATGCCATACTATCGCGGCGCATTGACAGGGTAAGCGCATCTTAACAATCCTTGACAAAATGAACTTTATCTGGGTTGCTTACCCACGATTCAGGCATATTCGAGTAGAATTTGCCATCTCAATTGTTAAGCCAAAATCGACCAAAAGGGTCGAGTTCGTAACTATTCTGATTGACTGGTATCACTTGAAATGACCACACAGCAAGCGGATCGCAAAAATGTCCAATTGTCAATAGCGTTCTCAATGCTCTCACCCTGAGCGCATTGAGAACTCAAGTCAAAGTTGTTCCATGACAAAAAAGGGATTTTTAGCAGGTGGTTGATCGTACACTGAAAGAGAGAACTATTTTGGTTATCTAGATCACCGACGGTCAAAATTCCCTTAACTGAATCGGGGATGCGCGGAGATTGTAACAAAAATTATCGATTTCTTGACAAAAAACACCGATCATGCTATCAACCGAACCTAAAATCAGCAATTCCGGACAAAAATATTTAGCCTATCAAGATTGTCTATCCCCGAATCAAACCCTGTTACCCCTGACGGCCAAGGTTAATAACCGTGATTGCCTAGAAATCGGTGGTTGCGATGTGACCACCCTAGTGGAACGTTTCGGTTCACCCTTGTATATTGTCGATGAATTCACCCTCCGCACTGCCTGTCGTCAATACCTGCAAGGTTTCCAGACACATTATCCCGGAGAATCTAGGGTAATTTATGCCTCGAAAGCGTGGAATTGCCTGGCTGTATCGGCCGTGGTCGCTAGTGAAGGATTAGGTTTTGATGTGGTGTCGGCCGGAGAAATTCACACGGTGTTAACCGCTTTAGACCAGATCAATAAAACCGCTGTGCCGATATACTTTCATGGTAATAACAAATCAATCGCCGAGTTAGAATATGCGATCGAGCATAACTGCATTATTATCGTTGATAACTGGCTAGAGTTAGAAAATCTGGTTAAATTAGGTGAAAACCGTACTAATACCCCCATTCCGATCCTATTGCGCTTAACCCCCGGTATCGAGTGCCACACCCACGAATATATTCGCACGGGTCACTTAGACAGTAAATTTGGTTTTGACCCCCATCAAATCGAAGCAGTATTTGACTATGTTTTAGCTCATCCGCTGCTGAATTGTCTGGGTTTACACGCTCACATCGGTTCCCAGATTTTTGAACGTCAACCCCACCAAGACCTAGCCGCTGTTTTAGCAGATTGGTTTAAATTAGGATTAGAACGGGGTTTACCCCTAGAGCAATTAAACGTCGGGGGTGGTTTAGGAATTCGCTACCTCGAAAGTGATGACCCCCCAAGTATCGAGGAATGGGTGCAAGCGGTGTCCTTAGCAGTGGCCAAAGCTTGTCAGGAAAGAGGTATCGCTTATCCGCTGCTCATTGCCGAACCTGGACGCTCTCTGATTGCCACCGCTTGCGTAACGGCCTATACAGTGGGTAATCGCAAAGAAATCCCCGAAATACGCACCTATATCGCCGTTGATGGCGGAATGTCCGACAATCCCCGACCGATTACCTATCAATCGGTTTACCGGGCCGTGGTCGCCAATAAAATGAGTCAAGAATGTCAGGAAGTGGTGACAATAGCTGGAAAACATTGTGAATCTGGCGATATTCTAATTAAGGATATTGCGCTACCGAAAACCAACCCAGGGGATATTTTAGTGGTTTTAGCCACAGGAGCCTATAACTACAGTATGGCTTCTAATTACAACCGCTTACCCCGTCCGGCGGCGGTAATTGTCCAAAATGGAGAAGCTAATCTGATCCTTGAACGGGAAAATCTGGCGGATTTGCTGCGTCAAGACCGCCTACCCACTCGACTCTCCTTAATATAAACCTCATCGCTATTGTCCCCCCATGTCGGGTTTTTTTCTGGACCCTCGCCGGTTATTGTCCTGGATTCTCAGCCATGGTCTGTCATTCCTAGACTTTGGGTTAGTTCTCCTGCTTACCTATATGCTGCTGCTAATTATCGGCGAGCGGCGTACCTTTTGGATGGTGCGAGGACTAATCTATTTAATGCTGGCCTCGGTGATTAGCGATGCTCTAGGATTGCGCTTGCTGGGGTTAGTCCTAGAAAAATTGATTTTGGGGGCAGCTGTGGCGATTGCTGTGATTTTTCAGTCGGAATTCCGCCGTTTTTTAGAATTATTGGGCAAAGGTCAAGTATGGGAATTATTTCAAAAAAGTTCCCCCACTCCCAAGACCGATAATGTCATTGATGAGTTAGTGGACGCGGTGAAGGATCTATCTCAAAATCGCACCGGCGCGCTGATGGTATTAGAAACCAGTGGCAATCTCGACACCAAGGTGTTTGTCAATCCGGGGGTGACGCTAAATGGCGAAGTATCTAAGGAATTAATTCAAACTATTTTTCAAACTAAAACTTTACTGCACGATGGGGCCGTATTTATTCGGGGCGATCGAGTGGTGGCCGCTGGTGTTATTCTACCCCTATCGGAGCGCAGTACCTCTAGGCAATTAGGCACCCGTCATCGGGCAGCCATGGGCATTACCGAAAGGCTAGATAATTGTATCTGTATTGTGGTTTCTGAGGAAACTGGCTCGATTTCCCTCGCGTCGGGGGGTAATTTGGATCGGCCTTTAACCAGTAGTAAGCTAAAAGAGCTGCTCGAAGCGAAGTTTTCTCCGTCGGGAGAGGGGGAAGTGGTCGCACCGAGTTGGGGACGTTTAGGGCGTACAATTGGCTTAAAAGGTCGTCTAATCTTAGAAAAATTCTCCCGTTCGCCCAGAGCAACCCCGAAAGATAGAAAATGACTGTTAAACCGAGCTTATCACCAGAATTACCTACGGATTTAGATAAAAACCGTTTGCCTCAGCACGTCGCAGTGATTATGGATGGGAACGGTCGTTGGGCGAAAAATCGTGGTTTACCCCGGATTATGGGCCATCAACGGGGAGTAGATGCACTTAAGGACTTGCTGCGCTGTTGTCGTGACTGGGGGATTCCCGCTTTAACTGCTTATGCTTTTTCTACAGAAAATTGGGGTCGTCCCCTCGAGGAAGTAGAGTTTTTAATGACTCTATTCGAGCGGGTTTTGCGGCGCGAATTAGAAGAAATGATGCAGCAAAATGTCAAAATTCGCTTTATTGGTAATTTATCAGTCTTGCCAGAGTCTTTAAGACGGGAAATTGCTAAATCTCAAGCAGAAACTAGCAAAAATTCCGGTATTCAATTTACGGTGGCTACTAATTATGGTGGCCGAGAGGAGATCGTGCAAGCTTGTCAGGCGATCGCTCGTCAGGTGCAACAGGGTTTAGTCTCCCCAGAAGCAATCGATGAATCTCTCTTTGAACAGTATCTTTATACTGCCGGGATTCCTAACCCAGACCTGTTAATTCGCAGTAGTGGGGAAATGCGAATTAGTAATTTTTTACTCTGGCAAATGGCCTACGCGGAAATCTATGTTACTGACACCCTCTGGCCCGATTTCGATCGAGTGCAATTTCACCGCGCTTTAAAAGATTATCAGGGTCGTCATCGTCGTTTTGGCAAATTATAAGGGCTGCAGCCCAAATTGCTCAAAATAGCCACTGTGGGGCAGTTAAAGGACAATTTTTGATTTTTACAAGAGGTCTGATCACTTTTAATCTTAAACTCCCTGGGGCAACGGTTAAACTGCGACGAGAGGTCGTTTGTGATCTTCTCGATTTCCCCAATACGGTAATCCGTAAATCGGCTGGAGCTAGACTTTTTCCCCGGCTAAAATAAAATAGGATGGAAAATAACTATCGACGATAAGCAGTTTTAAGATTATGGGATTCTTTGACTCAGAAGTGGTTCAACAGGAAGCTAGACAGCTATTTGAGGATTACCAGTCCCTCACACAACTAGGCAGCGAGTACGGTAAATTCGATCGAGAGGGCAAAATCATCTTTATCGATAGGATGGAGGAGTTAATGGAACGCTACAAGATATTTATGAAGCGTTTCGAGTTATCTGAGGATTTCTCCGCCCAAATGACCGTAGAACAGCTAAAAACCCAATTAGGTCAATTTGGTATGACTCCCCAAATGATGTTCGACCAAATGGAGCAAACCCTTGAACGGATGAAGGCAGAGATTCGCTAAAATTGCCGATATTTATCGGGTATTGGCTGCCTTTTACCCGATAATGCCCTCTCCAGTTTACTGCTCGGAAAATTGGGGTTTCTGCGGTTTTTCGAGAACGATGATCTAATAATTTTAAGTAGGTTAACTGATGAACTCCAGGCCAGATTCACAAGAGAATATTGAGCCACCTCAGTATAGTGAAAAAACTAACCGCATTCAGGCAATCAGTCAACTGATTAAGGCAATAACCCCGTTAATTTGGGCTATAGTTGTTCTAGTGGTTATCTTGCCTCTTTTAGGGAAAATTTGGCTAGGAACTGCCGGCAATGAACCGTTAAAAACTAGGGTTGCTACCGAAACTAACCTAGAGATTCCCATCACTATACCCGAAAAATCTAACAGTAAAATTGATCGGGAGATTAGCCAAGCTTTACAGACAGCGAGAGCAAATTCTCAAAGCTTCGCCCTAGGAGAAATTGAGGGATGGGTGGAGGAGTTGATGACAAGAGTAGATCAGGGTTTTTTGCCTTGGTATTTTAACTATTTCAATCAAAAACAATTTGAGGGCAAGGCCTTTTTAAGCGGATTATACTCCTCGATCGCTCACTGGGTCAATACAGATAATCCACCCCCGGAACAGGTGGTGGCGGAAAATTTGACCAAAACTATTCAAACCGAGTTTACTAAACGGGTAATTCGTCCCCAAGAGGCCCAATTACGTCTAGAGAGAATTACTAGGGATGCCGTTAATTTATATGTCAGTAATTTAAGCAATGAATTAGAGAATATTCAGGCCAGTTATCAAATTCCCCAAGGCAAATGGGACCGTTATCTTGGTGATATAGCCATAACAATTCAAGATACCGAGGGCAATATTTCTAACACATCAATTAAACTTTTAGTCGGTGGTGCCACTGCTTTGGGAGTTAAATCTCTCATCCCAGTGATGAAAGTGGGCAGCACAGTTTATTTGTCCCTAGCGGGAAAAACGGGGGCGAAAATTGCCACTAAAACCGGTGGAGCAGTAGCGAGTAGTTTTGGGGCAGAATTAATCGATCCAATCGTGGGAATTGGTTTGATAATTTGGGATTTATGGGACTATCAGCACACGGTAAACATTGAAAAACCAATTCTGCGGGATGCCATTTTTAATTATTTACAAGAAGTCAAATATGATCTAGTCAATAATCATCAAGGTAGCGTCCTTTCCTCTATTTATCAAATTGAAGCCAGTGTCAATAAATCCTTAGTGAGAACCTAAGTAGGGTTGGCTGAAAAAGTTTGTTGGTGGGGTTAGGAGTCAGGAGTACAATTGCATGAATGGGGCTATTATGAGGAATAAAAATATATTTATGAATCTATTCTTTCTATTAAGAGTAAATTAGACATCTCCAAAAATTATAACCCAGTCACAGCTTGCTTTTAGCTTATGTACTAATTAAGTAGTTCGATAACTGAAATGTATATCTATCGTTGCTAATTCAATTTCACTGAAAAAATATGAGGCAATTAAAATAATTTTTATTCGGGTATATTCCTTAACTAGAAAGACTTTTGGTCTTGAGATAATATTAGGTCGAGGTCTATTAGATACTGGAGTAAAGTTTAAAAAAAACTGAGAAAATACACAAAATCCAGATACGCTAAAAAAGTATATCTTCACTTTCAAAGCGTAAAGCGCGAAAGCGCAAGCGCGTCGGTGAAACCGAGGGTTCCTTCAAACCGACATTTTAGGTAAGTATCTAATCACAATTAATTACACATCTAAGCCACTACTCCGTCAGACTTCTGCTGTGATCAGTAAACAGTGAACTGAAAACTCAAATCCGATCCCTAATAGCTGTATCCCGTCTCCCGTCTCCTGTATCCCGTCTCCCGTCTCCTGTCTCGGAGTCTCGGAGTCTCGGAGTCTCGACTAGGAAATTAATTTTGCACGACTACTTAAATATAATATTCGAGACCCAATTTTTTTGATTGATTTATTAATAACTTTAATTTATATTCCCTTTCTTGTTGTTTTTTTACCTATTAGTATAGTCGTTGCTATTTGGGAAGAAATGACTGAGGACAAAGATTAAAAGTAGTATCCCCCATTTCTTGTTATCAAATGGCCTTAGCTCATCATAAAGGTCAAAGGTATTAAAGGTGTAAAGGTTACTGCCAACCGCGCAAATTAAAATAACCCACACAAAAATCAGCCCCTTGGGCTGCTAATAAACTTTTCTGTAAAATTGGCAATAAATGGGACTCAATATTATCAAAAATGCGCGGCATATTTTTAATCCGTAGGGTGCGCTCTTCGATAGCGTAACGCACCGACAATTGTGGTGGGTGATTTTGGTTATGGTGGTGGGTTACGCGTTGCTAACCCACCCTACTGATAACTACTGATAGCTGAATTTATTTACTTAATCCAAACAGTTTTAACGTTGACAAATTCGCGAATACCTTCCACACTTAATTCCCGTCCAAAACCAGAACGTTTAATACCCCCAAAGGGCAAGCGAGGATCGGATTTAACCATACCGTTAATAAACACACAACCGGCCTCAATTTCAGTAATTAAACGCTCAATTTCTTCGGGGTTATTCGTCCAAGCACTAGAACCTAAACCAAAGGGACTATCATTAGCTAAAGCGATCGCTTCATCGATATTTTTGACTCGAAATAGTAAAGCCACCGGTCCGAAAAATTCCTCTTTTTCCCCCGGAGAACCAGCAGGAATATCGGTTAAAATCGTCGGTAGATAGAAGTTACCTTTTCCCTCTAAACGTTGACCCCCCACAAGAACTTTACCACCCATAGCGACGGTTTTTTCCACTTGGGCGGCAATTTCCGAGATGATCGATGCCGTGGCCAAAGGACCGATATCAACAGTTTCATCGAGGGGATCACCAACTCTTAAAGCTTGGAATTTGGCCACCAATAACTGTTCAAATTGATCGGCGACAGTTTCCATAACAATAAACCGTTTAGCGGCGATACAAGTCTGACCATTATTTAACAATCGCGCCGTCACTGCCGTAGCCGCTGCCGCCTCGATATCGGCAGTATCTAAAACGAGAAAAGGATCACTACCTCCCAACTCCAAAACCACCTTTTTGATCTGTTTTCCTGCGGCGGCTGCTAAACTTATCCCCGCTGGTTCACTACCGGTTAAAGTGGCGGCTTTTACCCGTTCATCGTTAATTAAATCACTAACGCGATCGGCCCCGATCAAAAGAGTTTGAAAAGCGCCTTTAGGAAAACCAGCTTCTAATAAAATTCTTTCCACCGCTAAAGCTGATTGGGGGACATTAGAAGCGTGTTTGAGTAGGCCGACATTTCCCGCCATTAAAGCGGGGGCAGCAAAGCGAAATACTTGCCATAAAGGGAAATTCCAGGGCATAACCGCTAAAATCCCCCCTAACGGTTGATAACGGACAAAACTGCGACTAGCATCGGTGGCAATCAGCACATCTTCCAGATAACCGGCGGCATTATCGGCATAAAAACGACAAACCAAGGCACATTTGAGGACTTCTGCGATCGCTGATTTGATTGGTTTCCCCATTTCTAAAGTCATGGTTTTAGCCAATGCCACTTGATCCCGTTCCAAAATATCCGCCGCTTGCCGTAACCACTGTCCCCGTTGACTGATGGCGGTGCGGCGATACTGCTGAAAAGTTGCCTCAGCTAGGGCCAATTTCGCCGCCAATTCCTCCGAGGTTAGAGGGGTAAAAGTCTTGAGAATTTCTCCCGTGGCAGGGTTAACTGAAGCGATACCCATATCCAATTGTCTCCTATCGAGGGCTATATCTCTAGTTTAGTTCTCCGGTTGTCCCGCTGCTCACACCAATTTGGCAATCGGGATTAGGAGATAGGAGATAGGAGACAGGAGATAGGGTGATAGGGTTTTGGGGTGATAGGGTTTTGGGGTGATAGGGTGATGAGACAGCTTCCCCACTTCCCACTTCCCACTTCCCACTTCCCACTTCATAATTCATAATTCATAATTCATAATTCTCATCTCCCTAACCCCCAACAGCTAAAACCCATCTACACGGCGCTGCTGACATAATTCGATCGCTAATTGGATCGCCGCTTGCATACTCTGGGCCCTAGCGATGCCAAGACCGGCGATATCAAAAGCCGTCCCGTGGTCTGGAGAGGTGCGAACAAAGGGTAAACCGATGGTAGTATTAACAGCACAGTCAAAAGCCATTAATTTGACGGGAATTAGACCCTGATCGTGGTATAATGCCAGATATGCGTCGGCGGGTTGCCCTGCACCGCTAAACCAAGCGCGTCCCGGTTCCACCCAAAGGGTATCGGGGGGGACAAGGCCGATTAGTTGGGTTTGCGGGTATTGCTGCGCCATTGACTCTAGCCAAGGCTGTAACCAGTCTTTTTCTTCCCTTCCCAGTTTTCCCGCTTCGCCACTGTGGGGATTAAGGCCGGATATGGCGATTTTGGGGCGATCGATGCCGAAATCTAGCTTTAAAGACTCGATCAATAGGTCTAGTTTTCGGGTCATCAGATCGGGGTTAAGAGCATCAGGAACTTCTCGCAGGGGGATGTGGGTAGTGGCGAGGAGAGTGCGTAAGTTATAGCCGGTGTGAGGGGATTTAGCGACGAATAGCATCCCATAACGGTTAATTCCCGCCATGGTAGCTAAAACCTCCGTTTGACCGGGGAAATCATAACCGGCCAACTGCCAACAGGATTTAGCGATCGGACCTGTGACAATACCATCAAATTCGCCCTTGAGGGTGCGTTTTATGGCTTCTTGCAGGTAAAGAAAGCTAATTTCACCACTATGGGCATCCCCACGCCCGCAAACGATTTTTTCTTGATTGTAGGGCAAATCGATCAGAGAAAAGCGATCAAGAAGATGGGGATCGTGATAGGCTTTTTCGAGAAGCGTTCTGGTGCCGATTAGAGTAATCTGACAACCGGACGAGATTGGGGAATCGGCGATCGCTTTTAACACCACTTCAGGGCCGATTCCGGCGGGATCACCGACGGGGATAACTAGACGGGGAATAAAAGAGGCGGATTCCATAAATTTTGGCCGTCAATATTGCTAATTCTCCCGATTAATCTCATCGTTGATAATTATCAGGAGGGAATAAATCAGTAAACAATCTTCAGTTTACCTAAAATGTCGGATGAATGCCCCCGCTAAATTTTTTGACAAGACATCAACCTTTGCGGGGGATGAAATCCGACCAGGATATTGACTGCGAAGCACGATTTTAATTCTACCATTTGTAGGTAAACTGTGTTATACTTAATTGATCCAGGGTCGAGGATTAATCAATGCTAGTCGTAGAAGCCAAGCTAAAAAACGGGACACCAGAACAATATCACCGGCTTGATGAAGCAATTAGAACATCTCAGTTTGTGCGTAACTCTTGTGTTCGTTATTGGATGGACAATAAGGGGACAACCCGGAATGATCTTCAAAAGCTTTGTGCGGTACTAGCTAACAATAAAGAGACACCATGGGTTAATAAATTAAACTCTCAAGCTCGTCAATCGGCTGCTGATAGAGCCTGGCAATCAATTAATAGGTTTTACCAGAATTGTCATGCTAAGATACCAGGGAAAAAGGGGTTTCCTCGGTTCAAAAAGCATAGCCGTTCGGTTGAGTATAAACTAACGGGTTACAAACTATCTGATGATAGACGTAAAATCAAGTTTACCGATGGTTTTAAAGCAGGAGAATTTGATTTATGGTGTAGTCAAAAAACCTTAGTTTATTATTCAGAGCAACAGATTAAACGGGTAAGAGTTGTTAGACGTGCCGATGGTTATTATTGTCAGTTTTTGATTGACGTAGAACGGCAAGAATACCATAAACCAACGGGACAAATAACAGGAATTGACTTAGGGTTAAAAGAGTTTTATACTGACGCTCAAGGCAATACCGTAGAAAATCCACGTTATTTAAGCAAGTCAGAAAAACGACTTAAAAAAGCACAACGACGATTATCCAAAAAGTTTCGTCAAGGAAAGAAACAGTCTAAAAACTATCACAAGCAACGGATAAAAGTAGCTAGGCTTCATCTTAAAGTGTCAAGACAACGTAAAGACAAAGCAATTAAAGACGCT
>NZ_JAPZSR010000364.1:0-24571 GCF_027531875.1 Microcystis sp. LE19-84.1B
TGCTTCGCCCCTACAGGACGCGGGCCGATGAAGACGCAAGGTTTTGAACGACGATTCTCTCAAAATCTTGCACCTGTTTCGGAAGAAAAGCCCCAAAACCCTTACTTTGCCTACATTTCACATTTATTCAGCAAACCCTAATTAGTTAATACCAATAACTAGAACTTTGTTGGGGTTCAGGAGCAAAAGCTAACCAGTAGGGGAATTGTAAAAGAGCGAAATTGAGCCGTTCTTCGGTATCATCGATGATAATGAGCGGTGAATATTTATCCTCAATTAAACGTTCCGCTTTTTGAATTAAAGCTTCGGGAGACTCAAAGAGAACGATGCCGCGGTCTGGTCCAAAATCGGCGCGGGAAATGCCGAGACAATCTTGGAGACCGCGCCGCCATTCGCCTAAACGTTCGGGACTATTAGCCAGAACGAGAGAACGGAAGCGCTCGCCCTGTAATTCCGCCATAATCGAGATAATTGCCGAAGCGACCAGAATATTCTGGAGACGGCTGCCCATACCGCGAACAGTACCCCGGCCCCCCTGTTTAAAGAACCACTGTTGCACCCGTTCGGCGTGAATTGGTTCAAAAGTGCGCCGTAATTGCCAAGGGGGACCGTAATAGTCAGGACGACTGCGATAACGGTCTAAAAGAGTTTGGATGCGCTGATTTTGCTCAGAAAAGCCCTGTCTGGGAGTAGATTGTCCCACCGGTTCCGATTCATAACCCGAACGGTTAGAGCGACGGGGTTCTTGCCAATTATCCCGGCCTTGGTTACTGGTACGGGAGGGACGGGGACTTTCTTCGCGATCATCCCGGCCTTGACTGCCACGGGATGGGCGCGGGTTTTCCTCCCGTTCGGTCCGCAGGGGAGGTTCCACGGA
This sequence comes from Microcystis sp. LE19-84.1B, assembly GCF_027531875.1. Taxonomy (NCBI): domain Bacteria; kingdom Bacillati; phylum Cyanobacteriota; class Cyanophyceae; order Chroococcales; family Microcystaceae; genus Microcystis; species Microcystis sp. LE19-84.1B. The sequence continues at coordinate 878 of NZ_JAPZSR010000364.1, forward strand.
GCGGGGGGATTTTTCGGGGGTTTCAAAACGGGGTAATTCCAACTGTTCGGCAGCCGCGGCCAAATCCTGTAAACTGCCCACCAGATAGTCTTTAAATCCCTGAACCCGCACGGCTAACTCCTGGGAGACTCCGGCGAAATTACTCCGCATTTCCTGCCGAATCCGCTCACGACGGCGTTCTAACTGTTCGATCGCCACTTCTAAAGCCTGTTTGCGTTGTTCTAGGTCTTTTACCCCTTCCTTGAGCATTCTTTCGATTTGAGCTTTGATATCCCCCAATTCCTCGGCGATCAAGCGTTCTTTTTCCGCTTTTAATGCCGAGATTTCTGCCTCTAGGCTCTGTTTTTGCCGTTCTAGAGCCTCGATTTCTGCTCGTAGGGGTTGCGCTTGCGCTGTGGGAACTAATTCGCCTTCGGGGGCGATTGCCGATGGCAGGGGATTCTCTACCGGGCGATCGTTCCAGAGATCGTCAAAACTAAATTCTTCGACAGATTCATTGGGTAAGTCTGTCATTTTGTCAAGGGGTAAAACATTAAAATCTTCTGAAGTCATCGGCTTTAGAAATGCAGAGCGAACAGAGGGCCAAGGCAGGTAATTAAGTAAGTGGTTCTAATTAATGGAAGATAGATTTTGTCTTTGATCCCCCCTGCCCCCCTTAATAAGGGGGGTGCCGATAGGCGGGGGGATCTGACAATTTTTAACACCTACCCACTTAAGACGCTATTAGCTAGATTTCATTTTAACTCAATGTTAGTTCGCTTCTGAGTCGATCGCTTGCGATGCTGCTAAAGGATAGTATTTTTCCAGGCACAGTCTCAGGGTTGCGCTGTCAAAGATAATGGGCAAAAAATGAATGCTGTTAATTTCTTTGAAATAAAATAGGATCGGGACTTTATTCCAGAAAATCCGCCAATTTTGCCATTCTTGGTAGGGAAAGGAGCGAATTTGTTGCCCAGATAGATAGACATCTAAGGAAGTGGGGGTAAACTGGAGACGAATGCGGGTAGTCTGGAACATCAAGAATAGGCCTAACAGGGAGAAAATTATGCCGAGCCAGACCTGTAAAAAGAGCAATGGCAGCGATAAAATTACCAAAAACAGGGGAATTCGATAGTTAGGAGCCAGTTCGATCGTTCCTGTTACTTCTTGCGGGGAAATAGTTTTCATCGGTGTCCCTATCGGCAGTCAGCCAAAATATCTTCACTTCTAGTTTATCCCATTGTTTTTCGACAGGCGATCGAGATAATCGAGACTCGATCGGGGATAATCTGGTGGTGTCATGGCATCGTAGAAGGAGACTTTACCCCCATAGGCGCGCCGGAGATTAAAATCGGTTAAGACCTTAGATCGTTGAGCGGCGAGGATCAATTCTTTATTTAAGAGGATTAAATCAGCAAAATGGGTGATAGATTCGCCTAAATCATGGTTAACCACCATGACAATTTTATTTTCTTGGGCTAACTCACCAAAGATATTAAAAAGGATCCCCTCGGTTTTTTGATCTACCCCAACGAAAGGTTCATCAAAACAGAAAATCTCCGCTTCTTGGGCCAAAGATCTGGCTAAAAAGACTCTTTGCTGTTGTCCTCCCGACAACTGACTGAGGGGACGATGGCGTAAATCAGCCATTTCCACCCGTTCTAGAGCATTTAAAGCCTGTTGACGACTAATATGGGAAAAAGGACGAAACCAACCCGTTTTTCTGACTCTCCCCATCATTACCACATCCCAAGCGCTGACGGGATAAGTCCAGTCGATTTGAGTTCTTTGGGGAACATAAGCGACTTTATCCAGTTGTTGCTGTAGAGATTGCCCTTGATAGTTAACGCTTCCCTGTTGTACGGGAATTAATCCTAGCATGGCTTTGATCAGGGTACTTTTGCCCGCACCGTTGGGACCGATAATACCAGTTAATCGTCCCGGATGAATTTTCAGGGTGATATCCCGTAGAGCCTCCACGCCGCGATAATATACTCCCAGATGACTAACTGTAATTGTTCTTTGCATAGTTGTTACCCTGAGTCTCCAGTTCTAGCATAGCTAAAAATGAGACAAATATGAAGCAACCATGAAAAGATTATGAAAGATAGCTAAGGTGAGATCAATCGCCACTCAGTAAAGCTTCCACGAATTCGTAACTGGAAAAGGGCCGCAGATCCTCGATTCCTTCCCCGGCGCCGACAAAGCGAATCGGGAGGTTAAGCTGACGCGCTACGGCAAGGGCAACACCCCCTTTAGCTGTACCATCGATTTTAGTCAGGATCACGCCGCTTAATTGGGCAGCTTCCGAGAAAACTTCTGCTTGTCGCAGGCCGTTTTGTCCTAAAGTGGCATCGAGAACTAGAAGGGATTCCACCACGGCACTCTCGGCTTTTTTGTCGATAATGCGGCGAATTTTGCTTAATTCTGCCATTAAGTTCTTTTTATTCTGCAATCTTCCCGCCGTATCCACTAAGAGTAATTCTATCTCCCTGGATTTAGCGGCTTCGATGCCATCGTACACCACGGCGGCCGGGTCGGTATTTTTGCCCGGGTTGGCAATGACTTCGACTTGCGATCGCTCTCCCCAAACTTTCACCTGTTCCACGGCAGCAGCGCGAAAGGTGTCGGCAGCGGCAATTATACAGCTATAGCCAGATTGTTTAGATAAATGGGCTAATTTGCCGATAGTCGTTGTTTTACCGACTCCGTTAACTCCTGTGAGCATCCAGATATTTAATTTGCCTTTTTCTGGCTCAAAACCGGGGTTGCTATAATTGGCTAAAGGTGCATCTAAAATCTCGCGGATAATTTCTTTGAGATATTCGATCGCTTTTTCGGGGGGCAGAGCTTCCTGTTTTAGCTTATTTTGGAGGGTAGTGATAATATAATCGGTGGCATCTACCCCCACATCGGCCTGAAGCAATAAAGCTTCGATTTCCTCCACCGCATCTTGATTGAGGGGACCCTGACCGACCACGGCCTTAAGCTGATTGACCAAGCTGCGGCGCGTTTTGCCTAAACCCTGACGCAATTTTTTTAACCAGGTGATTTCTTCTTCCGAAACGTCCTCTGCTTGTCGTCCCTGATTGGCTAAAACTTTGGCAGACCAGATAAAATCCTCATCCGGTTCTGTGGGGGTTTCGATGGCGGTTTCTTTGAGAATTTCGAGGCGATCGGATTTTTTCAGCCATGCGGGGGTATTATCCTCGGTTTCTTCTTCTTTAACTGGTTCTTCCTCTTGCGGAGGTTCCGTTTCAGCAATAGATGTTTCAGGGGTTTCGCTCACGACGGCCTCGGCCGTGGCTTTTTTCTCTTGAATATTTTTAAAGGCTTTTTTGGCCCAATCTAAATACTCTTCCTGACTGGTTGCCTCGCTAGGGGTTTCCTCTACGGGTGCAGGGGGTGTTTGTTCTTGTTCGGGTTGGACTTTCTGACGACGGAACCAGTTAAACATAGGAGAAACTAAACATAAAACTATTTATCTAGTTTATCTTAACCTTTGAAGTGAGCAATTTTGATAGTTAGATTTTTAATTATGGATTTCTCAGCATTTTTTGCCAGAGATTAAGGGAAAAATATGATCCGAGTAACTCAATTGATAGCCTTGCTCAAGGATAACTTTATCTCTTTTTAGGGAAATGCTGTATCCTAGAAAATAGAATAGGAAGGAGAGTCAAAAATGTTAAGCGCTACCGAAACTAAATATTATACTCCCGAAGAATATCTCGCCCTAGAGGAAACGTCCGAGGATAAACATGAATATCGTCAAGGAGAAATTATTCCAATGGTAGGAGCCACCACTAATCACAATCAGATTTGTCTAAATTTTTGCCGTAATTTTCCCTTAAATATCAATAATCAAGATTATTATACCTATATGGAAACGGTGCGTTTATGGCTGTCAGATTATAGTATTTACACCTATCCCGATGTGATGGTGATTAAAGGTCAACCTCTCTATCAAGGGAATAGTCAATCTAACGTGATCAATCCTTTAATTATTGTCGAAGTTCTCTCTAATTATACCCAAGCTTATGATCGAGGGGATAAGTTTAAATTCTATCGTTCCTTGCCAACTTTTCAGGAATATATTCTGATTGAACAATCTAGTTATAGTGTGGAACGTTACTATAAACAAAAGGATGATCAATGGTTAGTTGATTTCCTCACGGGGGAAAATGCGGTTTTACAATTGGTGTCGGTAGATTGGCAGATTTCTTGGCAAGATTTATATCAAAGAGTAAATTTTGACCTAGCAGAAACCTAAAATTAAGAGAAAGGTGAAAAAGAGTCGCTGTCAAGAAAATCGTCATCTCAAAACGGACTACTATTGTTAAATCTATGGAAGCTCTAGATTTTTCCGATCAACTACAATGGACCGCAGCAGCAAAAGCAAAACTGAAAAATATTCCCTATTTTGTTCGTTTCCAAGCGCGTCAGTGGATTTCTGAGATATTGAAGATACACTTTTCCGAGCAACTCAATCGATAACCTTGCTCAAGGATAACTTTATCTCTTTTTAGGGAAATGCTGTATCCTAGAAAATAGAAGAGGAAGGAGAGTCAAAAATGTTAAGCGCTACCGAAACTAAATATTATACTCCCGAAGAATATCTAGCTCTGGAGGAAACGTCCGAGGATAAAAATGAATATCGTCGAGGAGAAATTATCCCAATGGTAGGAGCAACAACTAATCACAATCAGATTGCTGGAAACTTCTATCGAAGATTTCCCTTAAATATCAATAATCAAGATTATTATACCTATATGGAAACGGTGCGTTTATGGCTGTCAGATTATAGCATTTACACCTATCCCGATATGATGGTGATTAAAGGTCAACCTCTCTATCAAGGGAATAGTCAATCTAACGTGATCAATCCTTTAATTATTGTCGAAGTTCTCTCTAATTCCACCCAAGCTTATGATCGAGGAGATAAGTTTAAATTCTATCGTTCCTTGCCAACTTTTCAGGAATATATTCTGATCGAACAATCTAGTTATAGTGTGGAACGTTACTATAAACAAAAGGATGATCAATGGTTAATTGATTTCGTCACCGGGGAAAATGCGGTTTTACAATTGGTGTCGGTGGATTGGCAGATTTCTTGGCAAGATTTATATCAAAGAGTCAATTTTGACCTAGCAGAAACCTAAAATTAAGAGAAAGCTGAAAAAGAGTCGCTATCAAGAAAATCATCATCTAATCAGCTTTTCAATAAATAGCTAATCTTTTTTGGTATAATGGACGGACTACTATTGTTAAATCTATGGACGCTCTAGATTTTTCCGATCAACTACAATGGACCGCAGAAGCAAAAGCAAAACTGAAAAATATTCCCTATTTTGTTCGTTCCCAAGCGCGTCAAAGGATAGAAGAATTAGCTCGTCATGCCGGTTCCGATCGAGTTACCGTGGAAATGGTGGAACAGGCTAGAGTAGAATTCGGACAGTAGATTTTTAGCCGCCAATTTGGGACATAGTACGGGTATAAATGCCGCTTGATGTGCCGGAATCACGCAGTTTAAAGTTTATTTCTGCTTTCATTTCTATTAATCCCCGGACTCTTTCCCTGATTTCTGCTGGCGAAATTCCCTGACGGAGGGCAGTTTTTAGGTCAATTTGTCCAGTTTCGTTGAGGAGACAGGGACGCAACCAACCATCGGCCGAAAGACGTAGGCGGTTACAGCGATCGCAAAAACATTCCGACATCTGACTAATAAAGCCAATTGTACCCTTAGCCCCCGGAATTTGAAAAACATCGGCTGGACCATTTCCCCGCACTTGACCCTCATTTAAGCCCCATTTTGCCCGAATTCGCCCTCTTAATTCCTCGTTCGCAATCCAAGCTTTTTCTTGAAATAAATCACCGTTACCGATGGGCATAAACTCGATAAAACGGACGTGCCAACGCTTCTCGATGGTCAAAGCCGCTAAATCTTCCACTTCTGCCTCATTTATCCCCGGAATCACCACCACATTCAATTTTAAGGGGTCAAAACCCACTCTCTGGGCCGCTTGAATACCTGCCCAAGTTTTTTGCCAACGACTCCGGCCGCGATTACCAATAATTTTATCGAAAGTGTCGGGGTCGAGGGAGTCTAAACTGATATTAATCCGTCTTAGTCCGGCTTCATACAACATTTCGGCTAAATTGTCAAGTAAATAGCCATTAGTGGTCAAGGCTAAATCGCTAGTGGCAGATAAAGAGGCGATATCGCGCACAATCTCCACTACTTCAGGATGTAACAGAGGTTCCCCACCAGTAAGGCGAAATTTGCGGAAACCGAGGGGAATAAAGACATTTTTGACTAAAGTAAGAATTTCCTCCCGGGTGAGTAAGTCTTGCGGTCGAACATAGGCCAATTCTGCATCTTCAGGCAGACAATACTGACAGCGAAAGTTACAGCGATCGATTAAACTAATCCTGAGATAGTCGATTTGGTTCATGTTCACGGGGAAATACTGTCATAAAACTTCATGAATTGATCATAACAATTCCGGCTCGATCGATATCTAGACATCGGGCCAAGTTTCCAGAAAACCACGGTAACATCTAGATATTAGTCTATGATGACAATAGATTTGCTCAATGGCAAGAGCCAATAACGATTGGGAAATTTGATAATTTTTCTTGATTGTACTTAAGTAGGTAGGCGTTAAAAATTATCAGACACCCCCCTTATCAAGGGTAGGGTTGATTCATGAATCAACCCTACCTTATCAAGGGGGCAGGGGGGAGCGAACCTAAAATCGATTTTTAATTTAATTATAACCAACTACTTAACTAAAAAGGTCAGCTAACACCCCAAAGAAATATTAAACAATCCTCTAGATATGGACAAACATAATACTATCTAATACTCAATCCGTTGAGGCGTTGGGTTTCATGCTTCAACCCAACCTACGTTCATCTTATATTTAATTCCACCCACCTACTTATCTAAATTGAACGAGCCAGTAATGCTATGATCAAAAATTAATTATCTTGAGATGGTAATTTGTGTGATGTTACCTTTTTTACTACCCATTGCCCAAACTCCCCCTAGTGTAGAAATAATTCGACCGGTGCAGGTGCGTCCTTTACCGAATCAACTAGATCAAGTTCCTGTTTTTAATAGCAATAGTCCCGAATTATTGCTAGGAGAAGGGATTTTGCTTTCGACTTTTCCCCCCCAAGAAAAAAGTTTTCCCTCGGCCCATTTAAATTATGCTTTTCAGGGACGCTTTGATATTTTTGCCCACCATATAGCGAGGGGGAATTTTCCCGATAATTTACGCACCCTTTATCTGGGTATATTACTCCACAATCCCAGTCCTAATCCTGTGACTGTTAAAATTTTGCAGGGGGCCAGTTATTTGAGTCAACCCGATGCAGCTTTTATCGATTTACCGGCACAAGTGGAAAATAATCAGGGGACGGTTTTTGCTGGGCCGGGAAGTCGGGTAATGGGGGATATTTTAATGGGGCAGCGTCAGGATATTTTTCCCGATAGGATTATTATTCCCCCTGGGGAGAGTTTTATGGTCTTAAATGCGGCGATTCCCGTGCGCGATTTGACTCCCCCTTTAAACGGTAGATCCACTTATCTTCGTCTGGAAAGTGACGGTCTTCTCTACGCTGCTAGTTTAGCTCTTTATGCACCCCTAGATGAAAATGGGCAGGAAAGACCACCAAATCTGACAGAGTGGCAAAATTTGCTAGAAAAAGGCGATTTATCGACTCCGCGCGATCGAGCGCCCACTCCTCCCAATAGTCAAGGACAGATAATTTATGGACGGGTAGCGGGGGTGTCCCAAGGTTCAGCCTGGCTGTCCCGATTGGTCGATCGAGCTTCTTTATGGTTAAATATTCCTGATTCTGGTCAATCTATAGCATATGGGATTAGCACCCTACCCGGGGGCAAATTGGGAACGGAACAAAATCAAAGTGCTAGTATGTTAGTTCGCTATCCCGATACTGCCTATCAAGCTCATGGTAATTACGGTGTGGAATATGGGTTAAGTTTACCTCTATTTAATCGAAGTGATGAGGCGAAAACGGTGACTATTGCGCTAGAAACACCGATTAAAGAGGATGTTATTGGGCAGGGTTTGCGTTTTCTCGCTCCGGCTGCCCCACAAGTGTTTTTTCGGGGAACGGTAGCCGTCAATTATAGCGATGATCAAGGACAGGCACAAAGCAGATTTTTTCATCTCGTCCAAAGACGCGGACAAGAGGGAGAATCTTTAGTGACTCTGACTATTCCTCCGGGGGATTGGCGTATAGTACAGGTGAATTTTTTATATCCACCAGATGCCACTCCTCCGCAGGTTTTAACGATTAAGACCGAGTAGAACAAGTTTAAAATTGGCCGTTAACGATCGCAATATTCCATTGACCGTCTTGGTTGGTTTCAAAGGCAATTTGGCGACCATCACCGCTAATGGTGGGATTGCGGACGCTTCCCCGCAGGTTAGCGGTTAACAGGGTTGCACGGGACTTGGAACGATCATAAACCATGACATCACTTTTACCGCGTTCGCTGGAGATATAGGCAATTAAACGACCGTCAGCACTCAGAGATGGCTGATCTTGGCTAGAATCGCCACGATTTAGGTTAGGGAGATTAACTAGGCGCTTTTCTTGCAGATCGAATAAATATATACTACGACGACCGGAGCGATCGGAAGCGAAGGCTAAATAGCGACCATCAGCACTATAACTGGGGAATTGATCGGGAGCAAAACTATTTAAACCACCAGCGGGAACTTGAGGAGTGATCAAAAGAGGGGAATTACAGCCACTTATCCCCGATAACAGCCCAAAAGAGGCCAAAAATCGCCCCAGCCAGACAAAAAAATTTTTTTCTTTCATCTTGACTTTTGACCCCAAATGTGCTAGTAACTTTCTTCCTTGCCGACGGTTTTGAGGGTAAGTAGTTGATTGCCTTGACTGAGACTATCGGCGATCGCTTCTCGAATCGGCAGGTCAATAGTGGTTTCAGCGAGGATTTCTTGGGCTTTTTGCCGCAAATCTGCCCCAGTATCGGCATCTACTTGGTCTAGATCGAGTAATTCTTGCGATAGCTGTTCGATCGAATTCGGGTTAGTCATAGCTCAGGCTCCCAACAAGCTTAATTACAATGCCATGGTAAAGAGGATCCCTCTCTACCATGGGATTTTTTGGCTTTAATTCAGGATTGATCCCAATCCAACTTGAAAAACCCAGTTATGAATTGTTTCCCACTTCCCCACTTCCCTCAAAAAAATTTTCCCAGAGGTGCTTGACATAACCCTAATGATGAAGTTACAATCAGAAATGTGGCAAAAATGGGATTGTAGTTCAATTGGTTAGAGCACCGCCCTGTCACGGCGGAAGTTGCGGGTTCGAGCCCCGTCAATCCCGTAAAAATCTAGATTAGAGTCGCCCAGGGCCAGTTAACCAGTGGGCAGTAGGGTAAATAAACACGATCCTACTGCCTAGATTTGTTCTAATTTACCGATAAACCGGCATTAGCTTGAATATAATCGGGTAATTCAATCTTTACCGGTTGTACCCGCCAGATTTCCTCGCAGTATTCCCGAATCGATCGATCGCTAGAGAATTTTCCCATGCGGGCCACATTAAGAATCGCTAAACGACTCCAATGTTCTTGATCTTTATAAGCGTGACCGACTCCTTCCTGACAGTCGATATAGGATTGATAATCAGCCAGTAACATATAGGGATCATCGTAGATAAGATTATCCACGAGCGGACGGAATAAACTACTATCACCCCGGCTAAAAAATCCCGAACCAATGAGGTCTAATACTGCCCGCAATTCTTCGTTATGGTAATAGTATTCTTGGGGATTATAACCGGCGGCTTTCTTAGCATAAACCTCCTCGGTTGTCAAGCCAAAAAGAAAGAAATTTTCCGCTCCCACCTCTTCACGAATTTCGATATTTGCCCCATCGAGAGTGCCGATAGTTAAGGCCCCATTCATGGAGAATTTCATATTACCGGTTCCCGAAGCTTCTTTCCCGGCGGTGGAAATTTGTTCAGACAAGTCGGCAGCTGGATAAACCCGTTGACCGAAGGTGACATTATAATCGGGTAGGAAAACCACTTTTAAACGTCCTCCAATCGTCGGATCATTATCGATCACTTCTGCCACAGAATTAATCAATTTAATGATTAATTTTGCCATAAAATAACCCGGGGCTGCCTTACCACCGAAAATAAAGGTACGGGGGGTAATATCGAGATTGGGATTATTTTTGAGACGATGATAGAGAGTGACGATATGTAAAACGTTGAGATGTTGCCGTTTATATTCGTGAATGCGTTTTACCTGCACATCAAAGAGGGTACTAGGATCAACTTTAATACCGACTTTTTTATCGATATAATTGGCTAAATCTGCCTTAATATCGTATTTAATTCGTCGCCAATAGTCCCGAAATACCCCATCATCCACATAGTTTTCTAAACCGCGTAAATCCTCCAGATGTTTAATCCAATTTTCGCCGATTTTTTCGGTAATGGCAAAAGTCAAGCGGGGATTACTAGAAACTATCCAGCGCCGGGGAGTAACTCCATTGGTTTTGTTGCTAAACTTTTCGGGAAAGAGTTCATAGAAATCGCGCAGAACATCTTTTTTCAGTAATTCTGTATGGAGGGCTGCCACCCCATTAATTGCCTGGGAACCCACACAGGCAAGGTGAGCCATACGGACGTATTTTTCGCCGCTTTCATCGATTATAGATAAACGGGACATTTTGCCATCATCATGGGGATAAATAATGCGAATTTTATCCAAGAAACGATAGTTAATTTCGTAGATAATTTCCATTAATCGGGGGAAAAGACGACCAAAAATACTCAAAGGCCATTTTTCTAAAGCTTCTGGCAAAAGAGTATGATTGGTATAGGCGAAGGTATTTTGAGTAATAAACCAAGCTTTATCCCAATCGAAATGATGCACATCAATTAACAAGCGCATTAACTCGGCTACCCCGACGGAAGGGTGAGTATCATTCAATTGTACTGACCATTTTTGATGAAAATTATCGAGACTGGGGTTCTCATGTAAGTGAATACGAATCAGATCCTGTAGGGAACAGGAAACAAAGAAATATTGCTGTTCTAAACGCAGTTCTTTGCCTTGAATTGGTTCATCGTTAGGATAGAGAACTTTACTGATATTTTCCGAGTGAACTTTATTATCCACCGCACCATAATAATCGCCGCGATTAAAGCGACCAAAATCAAAAGATTCACAAGCTTCTGATTTCCAGAGACGCATGGTATTAGCGGTGTTAACTCGATAGCCGAGAATTGGGGTATCGTAGGGAATTCCTTTGACTACATAATCGGGAATCCAATGACTGCGATAATTACCATTTTCGTCGGTATAGGATTCGGTATAACCGCCAAATTTTACCTCTACCGATGATTCCGGTCGGGCAATTTCCCAGGGATTTCCATACTGTAACCACTTATCGGTTATTTCTACCTGCCAACCGTCGTGAATTTCTTGATCAAAGATACCAAATTCGTAGCGAATACCGTAACCAATAGCCGGAATTTCTAGGGTAGAAAGGGAATCTAAATAACAGGCAGCTAAACGACCTAAACCACCATTTCCTAACCCAGGTTCTTCTTCCTGGGCAATTAATTCTTCTAGTTTTAATCCCGATTCGCTGACAGCTTTCTGGACCTGTTCGTAGATACCGAGATTAATTAAATTATTAGCCAAATGGGGACCGACTAAAAATTCGGCCGAGAGATAACAAACGGTTCTGACATCTTTTTTTAGATAGGTTTGTTGGGTGGTTAACCAACGCTGCAATAAACGATCGCGGATGGTATAGGCTAGGGCCATGTAAAGATCGTTTTTGCTGGCTAATTCCGGTAATTTACCTTGAATATAGAGTAAATTATCCCTTAAAGCCCGTCGGATAGTTTCTGTGTCTAATCCCGTTCTGTCATCTTCGATGATAATCGGACAAACAAAACTCGTGTCTGGAGATGTATCCATAGGAGTGTTTTTACTGAAGATTGGCTGCTCTTAGTCTAAGATAACCCGCCCTGAAATTTTATCAAGAAAAGCTTAAATCTTGACTAAGATTAAGGTATAGTAATGACATAGTTAATAGGAAGTGAAAACAGGGGAAAGTTTGAGCAATGCGTGCTTTTGTGACGGGTGGAACGGGTTTTATCGGGGCGAATTTAGTGCGATTGCTTTTAGTCGAAGGCTACCAAGTGCGCGTCCTCGTCCGTCCCCAGAGTAATCTCAGAAATTTGCGGGGTTTAGACGTGGAAATTGTCCGGGGTAATTTAAATGATGAGAACTTATTTAAATTAATGGTCGGATGCGAAGTTCTCTTTCATGTAGCGGCGCACTATTCTCTCTGGCAAAAGGATAGACATCAACTCTACCAAAACAATGTTTTAGGTACAAGAAATGTGCTAGAATCGGCGCATTTAGCGGGAGTTGCCAGAATAGTTTATACCAGTTCTGTGGCGGCTATTGGAGTGGGTAAAAAGGGTGAAAGTGTCGATGAAACTTATCAAAGTCCCGCCCATCAATTGGTGGGTTATTATAAAAAATCAAAGTATTGGGCAGAACAGGAAGCATTGAAAGCAGTGCAAAGAGGACAGGATATCGTTATAGTTAATCCTAGTACGCCCATAGGAGCCTTTGATCTTAAGCCTACACCCACTGGCGACATTATTCTCCGTTTTTTGCGGCGAAAAATGCCCGCTTATGTGAATACGGGATTAAATCTAATTGATGTGCGCGATGTGGCCTGGGGACATTTATTAGCTTTAGAAAAGGGCAGAACTGGCGAAAGATATATTTTAGGTCATCAAAACACTTCTTTAAAAACTTTGTTGACAGAATTAGCCGAAATTACCAGCATAAATGCCCCGAAAATTGTTTTACCTTTTTGGATTCCTTTACTAATAGCTTGGCTGGATGAAAAAGTTCTTCCTGTCTTCGGAAAATCGCCCTCTATACCCCTTGATGGCGTGAAAATGTCAAAACAGTCCATGTACTACGATTCCTCGAAGGCAGTGCAAGAACTGGGCTTACCGCAATCGCCGATTAGACAAGCTTTAGCTGATGCTATCGATTGGTTTCAAACCAATGGAGACATTACTTATTAAGACTGAGTAGGAAGGGAAAAAGATGGTCTCAATTGTGCTGAAATGCTTAAGTAGTTAGGTGTTAAAAGTTGTCAGACACCCCCCTTATCAAGGTAGTAGGGTTGATTCATGAATCAACCCTACTATGAATCAACCCTAGGGACAGGGGGGATCAGACGCAAAATCTATTTAATAATTCATCTAGGAAAACCTGTTCTTGCTAAAATAACTCCAATTTTAAGCGCAATCATCCCCCCAAAAACACTGCCGAGCCAATAAATTAAACCGAAAGTCAAGTTTCCCTGCTCTAAAAATTTGTTGACCTCCAAACTATAGGTAGAAAAAGTTGTATAGGAACCACAAAAACCCGTGGCAATCATCAATCCTAATTCTGGGGCAATTATGCGAATATTTTCCCCGACTATAGTAAAGATGTAGCCAATAATTAAACAGCCAGAAAGATTAACAAAAAATGTTCCTAAAAATCCCCATTCTTGACCGAAAATACTTGTAATTAATTCTCCGATATAAAAACGACTCAAAGCCCCAAAAATAGCCCCAATCGCCACGGATAAACTATAACGTCCCCTGAAAAAATCCATGGATTTGTCCTGCTCTTAAATAGTAGATAAATTGGAGAATTAAGTAGCTGGTTATAATTAAATTAAAAAATGGATTTTAGGTTCGATCCCCCCTTAATCCCCCCTTGATAAGGGGGGCATCTGATAGTTTTTAACGCCTACCTACTTAACCTAGAAAAACTTGGGCAATAGCTGCCCCGATTCTCACGGCAATCAATCCGAAAATGATACTAGCAACGGCAAAAACAAGACTGAGAAAATTTTGTTGATTGCGCCAGAGGATCAGGATATCTAAACTATAGGTAGAAAAGGTGGTATAAGCTCCTAAAAATCCCGTTCTCACCATTAAATCTAGTTGGTGGGAATAAAAGGGAACACTGGGTAAAATAGCCCAAAAAAAGCCGATAGCTAGACAGCCAGTTAAATTAATAATAAAGGTTCCATAGGGAAAGCGCAAGCCGAATTTTGCTTTTGTCCATTCGGTAATATGATAACGAGATAACGCCCCCGGAACCGCTCCTGCTACAATTGCGAAAACATCGTTCAAATCTGACATTGTCTCTAATTTTTTTGCTATCTTTGCCTAGGCTCTATGATAATTGATGCGGTTATCGATCGCATGGCCGATATTTTCAGGGGTGTTATTGTTGAGGACAACCCTCTGACTTTAAAATAAAGGGATGAAAATTCAACCGCGTAAACGTTTTGGACAACATTGGTTAAAAGATGAATCGATACTCGATCGCATCATCAGCGCCGCTAATTTACAATCAGAGGATCGGGTATTAGAAATCGGTCCGGGTACAGGCATTTTAACCCGTCGTCTTCTCGATGGCGCTCAATTGGTTGTCGCTGTAGAAATCGATCGAGATCTATGGACAATTTTAAAGAAAAAATTTGGCCAACAAGATAACTTTCATCTCATCCCAGGCGACTTTCTTACCCTTAAACCCGAGCAACTGCCGCCAGTTAATAAGGTAGTGGCTAATATTCCCTATAATATCACCGGTCCGATCCTGGAAAAGCTGCTCGGTTCGATCGCCCATCCCTTCACCCCCCCTTACCAGAGTATTACCCTCTTAGTCCAGAAAGAAGTCGCCGAAAGATTAGTCGCTGTCCCCTCCACCAAAGCTTACAGCGCTCTCAGCGTCCGCATTCAATACCTTGCCGATTGTCAATGGATTTGTGACGTACCCCGGCGGGCCTTTTCCCCACCTCCCCAGGTTGATTCGGCGGTAATTCAGCTTTTACCCCGTGTTTTGCCGAAAAATGTCAGTAATGCTGCCTTTTTGTCCACTTTAATTAGCTGGGGTTTTGCCAACCGGCGCAAAATGTTACGCAATAATCTAAAAAATTGTCTGGATAGCGATCGATTAAGCCAAATCCTGACACAATTAGAGATTAATCCCCTCGCTCGCGCCGAAGATCTCAGTTTATCGCAATGGATTGACTTGGCGGAAAAATTAGGTCAATTGCCAAAATTTTAGATTTTTTTCCTTGACAAATGCACAGTTATACCCTTCTAGCCCCCGCTAAAATTAACTTATATCTAGAAATCGTTGGCGATCGCCCCGATGGTTTCCACGAGTTAGTGATGGTGATGCAGACGGTGGCATTATGCGATCGCATCACTCTCCGGCCGAACGGATTGCAGGAATTCCGTCTCTTTTGCCATCATCCCCTCGTCCCCCAAGATAGCAGTAATCTCGCCCATCGGGCCGCCACTTTGATGGCGAGGGAATTCCCCCGCATCTTTGCCAATTACGGCGGCATCGATATCAGCATCGACAAATATATTCCCGTGGCTGCCGGTTTAGCGGGGGGGTCCACCAACGCGGCGGCGGTGTTAGTCGGTATCGATTTAATCTGGGAATTAGGCTTAACCCGTCCGGAATTAGAAACTTTGGCGGCAAGATTGGGCTCCGATACTTCCTTTTGTGTGACAGGAGGAACGGTTATCTGTACGGGAAGGGGAGAAATTCTCGATCCGATCGCTCCTCTAACCGGATTATGGGTGATTTTAGCCAAATACGATCATTTATCCGTTTCTACACCCTGGGCCTACCAAAGCTATCGGCAAAAATTTCAAGATACCTATCTGTCTTCTCCAGAGGAATTTCATCACCGTCGTCAGCAGGTGAGTTCTGGGGCTTTGGTACAAGCGATCGCCCAGAAAAAACCAGCCGCTATCGGCAAATTTATCCACAATGACCTCGAAAAGGTGGTTTTACCCGAATTTACCCTCGTAGCCGAGTTAAAACAGGTTCTAGGGGATTTAGGCGGCTTGGGAACGATGATGTCAGGCTCTGGTCCAACGGTTTTTACTCTCTGTTCATCTCAGGAAGTGGCGGAAACTATCGTTAAAGAGGCCCGGGAAATTCTCGTCGCTCCCGATCTACAATTTTGGATAGCTCCAATCACCGATACAGGCATTCAAGTGACTTGAGAAAATTAAAATTGACCGCTTTTACCAAGATAACCAAACTCGCGGAATAATTGCCTCTCGATCGCTCATTTCTCGCCTTAAAATTTGCCAAACCTGCTGAAACCATTGTCGCACTTCACCGCTAGAATTACCCCGATAACGACATAAAAGACCATCTCCTAAAGTGCTAGTAACTCCCATCTCTCCTTCTAGGGAAAAATCTCTCACTTTCTCAATTAAATCTCTTCCCACCGGTTGACCGATATAAACTAAAGTACCGATTAGGGCGCTATCATTTAAACCGGAAAATCCCTCAATCATTTTACCACCTAACAGGAAGGAGCGATCGAGCCATAAAGGTTGTCCTGATCGCCAAATTTCCCAATTAGAATGCCATTCTCCCGCTAAAAATTTCTCGCCTCGCGCACTGCGACCAAAACGGGTAATTTCCCATCCCAACCAACTGCTATTTTCCCCTAAATCCACTCGTAAATGTTGGCGAAATACCGCACCATTAAAGATAATTGTTTCTTGGGGTAGCCATTCTAAACCAGCATTGTCATCGATTTTAATCTCGATTAATTGTTGAGCCATCTGACCGTTACTCTGGTAAACTTTTCCAGCAGAAGCAGTGGTAATCAGGGCATTAGTAGCGGCTTGGAGATGAATTTTTTGTTGAAGAACATCACCCCCAACTATTCCCCCCGCCGTGTGTAAAATCACCGTATGACAAAGATTTTTTCCTTCGGGATAAAAGGGTCTTTGTACTTTTAAAGGGGCGGTAGCATAGAGGTGACTAATCTGGGTTGCGAGATTTTTTTGCGTGTAAATTAGTTCTAGGTTTCCCTGCCACATTATTTATTGATCCTCAGTCATGGTTTCTAGAAATTGCCGATAATTTTCAGGACTGAGATTAATTTTAACTTCTATTTGCTGTTCTTTATCCCTGAACAGTAAAATATATTCACTTTCTGCTTTTTTGCCAACTAGGAGAGGATTTTTTAGCTCGAATTTTTGATAAACTAGATGGGGTTTTGTCACCCGAATAACTAAACTAGGTTGGGATTGGGGATAAATATATAATTGCTCCCGTTCCCGATCTAAAATTAATTGTTTGGGTGTCATGCTTCTTTCGTCAGCAAAAGTAGATTTATGCCAATAGAGGGTAATCCCGCGAATTTGGGGCATTTGGATGCTAAACTTTTCATCAAAACCTTGCCGCTCCCAATTAATATCTTCCAGAGAGCCAGTATCGGGAATTAAACGCTGTTGCCAGAAGACTTCCTTAAGATTTAAATCTTGCCACCATTGGCTAATAATTTGGAAATTCTCCAGATTATCGGGGTTGGGATTGGCACTTTGCCAGAGGAGAGGAGTAAGCATTTTGGGGTAATTTTTGCGCTGGGAAAATCAGGATAATAGCGTTCGCTAGAGTTAAGGGATCATTAATCTCAATCATCATCGATTCTTGAGCTGCCGATGAGGCCATGATATTAACTCTTGATCGCATTTTTATTTTATCCTAAATTATCGAGGGAAAAACTGCTAAAAGTGGTCTTCACTGGTGATCGCCAGCTGCCAGCCCAGAAAACTGAGGGAAGATCAGATAGATTGGGATATAATTAACTAATAAAGCTCTGTATGATCCCAAAAACTAGAATTGTTTTAATATGAACCAGCCTAGACTATTATCTTTTACCCTCGATGGTTGGGGTGTGCTAGGTGGTCCAGTTTCCCTATCCCTAGTTAACCAAGTTGGGGTATTAGTGGGGAGAAACGGTGCGGGGAAATCCGCTATCCTAGAAGGATTTGAAGCCATCTCATCCTGTGCTATCGGTAGATCGATCGTATCTCGGATGATTGATAGTGATAGCATTCCCTCAATTTTGCAGGTTGAAATTCTAACACCGACTAACCGGCGCTTAGGATACAGGTATGAGCTAATCATCCCCTTTTCTATGGACGATCTAGATACAGACATAGACGATACCACTAACGATAATTCCTTGGAAAATTCCTTTTCTTGGAATGATTCTTGTCATTATATTGATGGAGATCAAGAACTTCTCTGGAAAACCGAATTTGGACTAACAAGCTTTAATAATAATGGTGAGCAAATATTTGCTATTCTTGGCAATACTACCTCGCTGCGACAGTCAAATATACCTGGAAATTCATCGCTAAATTTACCTCCAGAAATGAAGTGGGTTTATGCTATTTTAAAAGGGATTCGTCTTCTTGGCAAAGCTCCTATCCGTCGCACATCAAGGCGACAGCCTTCCTTATTAAAGGTGGCAAGTAAGAAGGTTTCTACCAGTCGATTTGATCTAGCAGATACTCTAGCTCGGAGAATATTTTATTGGGTAGGTACGGATGATTTTGATGAACTAGAAAATGTTTGTCAACGAATAGGACTTGCCAAGAAAATCACTGTGCAGAAGTTTGTTTTGAGTGAGCATTCTGGACAGACAGACCAAGGTAAAGACGAAGAGTACATCGCTTCAGTATTATTAGATGGAGTCAATATTGGATTACTCTCCGATGGCACCTTGCGAGTTTTATCAATTCTTATCGAAATAATTGCTCACTCTCCTAATGCAACAACCATAATTGAGGAGCCAGAAACACAAATACATCCCGCAATGTTAGCAAAGTTATTAAATGAAATTAAATCCTATACTTGGGATGAAAATTTAATTATATCAACTCATTCACCACAAGTAGTAGCTTGGACAAAGCCAGAAAATATTAGCTTAGTCTATCGTAATCAAGGACGGACAAGTGTTAGGAAACTAGAGGAAGGAGAGATTGAAAAAGTTGTGGAGTATCTCTGTGAAGAAGGAGATTTAGGAGACTGGATTTACAGTGGTATTCTCGATGAGTAGTAACTTGATCGCCATAATTGCCGAAGATGAGACGGACTGCGATGTGTTTCGTCAAATTATCCATCGCGTGCTGGGGACAAATACTAGGACAAAATATTGGGCATCTAAATCCTGTAGTACATTAAAGAGAAAACTGTCAGCAAAACTTAAAGTGATGACAAGGGAAGGATGTGATGCTTTTATCATCGTTCATGATTTAGATCGCAATCCCAAGAATAACTCTCTTAATGATGAAAAACAATTGCGAGATAACTTAGAATCAAGCTGTTCCAATATTAATGGTCTCAGGAAATATATCTGCATCCCAATAGAAGAATTAGAGGCTTGGTTTTGGTCTGATCCAGAGGTGATTAAATATGTGGGACGAGGCAAGGGAAAAGCTCACCCAAACCCTCACCTAATTATCAAACCGAAAGAAGAATTGATCAAATTGTCAATCGGTGAAAATAGAAAACCCCGTTATAGTACCAACATGAATGTTGAACTGGCCGAAAAGCTAAATTTAGAACTTTGTGCCACTCGTTGTCCTTCTTTTAAAGAGCTGCGCGACTTTCTGCAATCTCTGTCAAGAGGATAGCAAACCATTAACCCCCCCATCCCAGCCAAGAAACCTGCGATCGCCGCCTCAAAACCGACAAAAAAGAGGGATTTTATGGTAAAATAGTCCTACAAATGGGCATATTCTGCACATCAAAAGGGTAAAAACCCGATTTTTAGCGAATTTACTCACAAAAACGCTTTTTTTGCCTTGTTATTGGAGTTAACCCCCCTATGACCGCCGCCCAGGATCATGTCGTCCCCACAGACTTAAGCAATGAAATGTCCCGTTCCTACCTAGAATACGCCATGAGCGTCATCGTTGGGCGAGCCTTGCCCGACGCTAGGGACGGACTGAAACCCGTACACCGGCGCATTCTTTACGCGATGTACGAACTAGGATTAACTCCCGATCGCCCCTTCCGGAAATGCGCTAGAGTCGTCGGGGAAGTATTAGGAAAATACCACCCCCACGGGGATACTGCCGTTTACGATGCTCTCGTCCGCATGGCCCAGGATTTCTCCATGCGCGATCCCCTGATTAACGGTCATGGTAACTTCGGATCGATCGATAACGATCCCCCAGCAGCCATGCGTTATACCGAGTGTCGTCTGCACACCCTGGCCACCAACGCCCTACTACAGGATATCGAGTCAGAAACCGTCGATTTCGCCGATAACTTCGATGGTTCTCAACAGGAACCCGTGGTTTTACCCTCTAGAGTCCCACAACTGCTAATTAATGGCTCATCGGGGATCGCCGTCGGTATGGCCACCAATATCCCCCCCCACAACCTGGCCGAGATTATCGATGGAACCGTTGCCCTCATCCATAACCCCGATCTCACCGATACGGAATTACAGCGTTATATCCCGGGGCCAGACTTTCCCACCGGGGGGCATATCCTTGGCAGAGACGGTATTCAGGAAGCTTACACCACCGGCCGCGGTTCTATTACCCTGCGGGGAGTCGCCTCCTTTGAAACCATCGAACAAAGGGGAAGACCCGATCGAGATGCTATTATCATCACCGAACTGCCCTATCAAACCAATAAAGCGGCATTAATCGAAAAAATCGCCGATTTGGTCAATGATCGCAAAATAGACGGTATTTCCGATGTGCGGGACGAAAGCGATCGCGACGGCATCCGGGTGGTGATCGAACTGAAACGAGATGCCTATCCCCGCGTCGTCCTCAACAATCTTTATAAACAAACGCCCCTCCAGTCGAATTTTGGGGCGAATATGTTGGCATTAGTCGATAATGAACCGAGATTACTGACCTTAAGGGAGTTTCTCCGGGTTTTCCTCGATTTTCGGGTAGAAGTGATCACCCGTCGTACCCGTTATGAACTCCGCAAGGCCGAGGAAAGGGATCATATCCTTCAGGGTTTACTAATTGCCCTCGCTAGTCTCGATGCAGTCATTGCCCTGATTCGCAGTGCTGCCGACACAGCTAGTGCAAAAGAGGGATTAGTGCAGAATTTTGGTCTTTCAGAGGTGCAAGCGGACGCAATCCTACAAATGCAGCTGCGACGGTTAACTGCCCTAGAATCGGAGAAAATTCAGCAAGAACACGGGGAATTACTGACCAAAATCGGCGATCTTCAGGATATTTTAGCCAGAAAAGAACGGATCGACAGCATTATCGAGGAAGAACTGCAACAGATCAAAACGATTCACGCTACCCCCCGTCGCAGTCATATTGAACAACGGGAAGGAGAAATCGCCGAAACTGACCTGATTGCCAACGAACAGGCCTTAATTCTCGTCACCGAACAGGGTTACATCAAAAGAATGCCCGTTAATACCTTTGAGTCCCAAAATCGGGCGACAAGGGGCAAAGCTGGCGCGAAAATGAAAGAAGACGACGGCATCGATCACTTTATCACCTGCCGCGATCATGATAGCGTCCTCTTTTTCACCGATCGCGGGGTTGTCTATAGTCTCAACGCCTATCATATCCCCACCGGTTCCCGTACCGCTCGCGGGGTTCCGATCGTGCAACTGTTAGAGATTCCCAAAGGGGAGAAAATCACCTCGGTGGTGGCAGTCAGCGAGTTCAGCGAGGATAATTACCTGATTATGCTCACACAAAAGGGATTTATCAAGAAAACCGCCCTCGCTGCCTTTAGTAATATTCGATCGAACGGTTTAATCGCCATTTCTCTCGAAGACGGTGATCAACTACGTTGGGTTCGCTTGGCTAAAGAGGAAGATAGCGTCATTATCGGTTCTCGTCAGGGGATGGCAATTCATTTTAAGGCCGATGGTCAACAATTGCGCTCCCTGGGAAGGGCAACTAAAGGCGTAAAATCGATGAAATTGCGCTCAGGTGACGAATTAATCAGTATGGACATCCTGCCTAGTCAAATTGTCGCCCAAATCGCTGAATCTAACCAAGAAGAAACCGAGGACGAAAGCGAAGAAATTAACCCCGAAGTGGCTAATAATGGCCCCTGGGTGTTAGCGATTACCATGGCAGGACTAGGAAAACGGGTTCCCGTTACCCTCCTCCGGCTACAAAATCGGGCGGGATTAGGAGTCAGAGTGATTAAATTCCGCAAAAAGAACGATAAATTAGCGGCTCTGCACGTTGTTAACCCCAACGAGGAATTTATGATTATCACCGAAAGGGGTATTATCATCCGTCAATCCGTCGATGCTATTACTCCCCAATCGCGATCGGCCGGAGGTATCCGGGTACAAAAACTCGATGAGGACGATGCGATCGCTGCTGTCGCCCTAGTTCCCCCTAGTGATGCGGAGGAATCTGAAGATAGTTAGATTTGCTGGGAAGTGGGGTGTGACCCCCCCAACCCCCCCGACATCGGGGGGGTGTGGGGTGTGGGGTGTGGGGAAGTGGGGAAGTGGGGAAATTGAACTAAAACCCCAAAACCCCAAAACCCCAAAACCCCAAAACCCCAAAACCTAAAACCTTCCTGCTGCCTTCGTTAAAATTTGGGGTTAAAACTGAAAAAAGTGCATTAATTGGGAGATTTCCTGAGCGTCTAAGGATAAACGCCCTTTAAAATCCACAATATTCTTAAATAATCCCTGTTCTTCTCTATTTTTAATAATGGCAGCCGCCAAATTATCGCTGATCAGGGGTAGGGTGGTTAACTGCTCGATCGAGGCGGTGTTAGGATTGATTTTAGGGGGTGCGAGGTGACTTTCCAGGCTATAATAGGCAAATTCTAGAATCGGTTCCCAAGCTTTCAATCTAGCCACAGGAACACTCAAAGCAGCCGCTAGATCTTCAAGACAAAGCAATTCTACCCCCATACCCAGCAATTCCACCAACATCCGCGCTTGATGGATGGATATCCCCGGCAATCGCAGCCAATCATCCACACCCGCTTGACTGACATTAATTTTAATCCCCAATTGCGCCGCCATAGCGATCTCATCGAGGGAACGAAAGCGATAATAGGGATCATTGCTAATTTTGGCTTTTAAAGGGTTAAAAGTGCGTCCTAACCAGTTTTGCGGTGTCATTGTAGTAATTGTCGCCGTTTTTCTTCAAATTCGTACTCAGAAATCAATCCTTCTTGCCGGAGGCGCTCTAATTCCCTTAAAGCTGCCCCGATCGCCTCTACTTGTTTAGGCTCTAAACTGGGGACAGTGGCAGCAGCGGTGGCAGTGGGAAAATAGTTAGCTAAAAATTGGTTATCTTGGATTAAATACCACACCGCATCGATCGCGCAAGCCACCCGGGGAATCGGAGTTTGCCAAAGAAGAAGATAGATAATTCCCCAGAGAGGTTGACCGAGATAGAATTTATGAATACCAGCGATAGGAAAGGGTAAAGCGAGAATACTACCGATAAAAGCCAAAAAAATCGCTAATTTACGGCTTTTGGGCTTACTTAATAATTTTTCCACCGGAAGCATGACACCTGTTCGAGATTGATTTTAGCCTGATCTGAACCTTCTATTCTAAAATAAGTAGGGAGGCACAATTATTTGTAGGATGGGTTAGCGGTAGCGTAACCCATGCGGCCGTTGGGTTTCATGCTTCAACCCAACTTACGTTCATCTTATATTTAATTCCACTCACCCACTTACTCTTTGGTTCTAAGTAGGGAGACACAATTATTTGTAGGATGGGTTAGCGGTAGCGTAACATAATCTGGCGTTGGGTTTCATGCTTCAACCCAACCTAC
>NZ_JAPZSR010000032.1:0-1803 GCF_027531875.1 Microcystis sp. LE19-84.1B
TATTAGGGGTCGAGAAGGTCGTCACCGACCTCCCCTCCCATTCAGAACCGTGCATGAGACTTTCACCTCACACGGCTCCTAGTTTGACTGTTCCCTTGTTAGGGATACAACTTGACTTCTTTTGGTTGCCATCTTGGCTTCCATCTGATGCCGATTTATCATCGTGACAGTGGCGGTGTAGCAATTGAAGGTTTTTGTATTCATCCTTTCCGCCTAAGCTTAGAGGGTGAATGTGGTCAACTTCAATTAAATCCGATGGAGTGAAGTATTGTCCACATCGGCTACACTTGCCTTGTTGCTTCTTAAGTAGTTTGGCTACTCTAGTAGGCGTGTCGATTGCTTGTCCTCGTCTGGTCGCCCAGTAAGTCCAATTTCCGTCGAATGGTGAAGCGTCGGGGCGAACTAGGGTATGTCTGACAATTGGTGTCCAATTATGTTTCCATAATTGAAGCCCATCTTTGGTTTTAAATAACCAAGATTCGTGTCTTTCTTTCCCATTGCTAAGTTTAACTGTACCCGGTCTAAAGTAGTTTCTCAGTTTTTCGTAGTCCGCTTTACCGCATCTTGATACTGTCCATGCCCTTAACATTAACCAGATTGTGTGGTCTAGTTTTGTGAAGGTATCTGTGGATACTACTCCTGAGTAGTAGTTAGTCCAACCTCTAATGATTGGGTTTAGGTGACTAATCAGGGCTGATTGAGGTGCTTTTTTGTGTTTTTTGATTACACCTTTAATCGCTTCTGTGTGGGCTTTAACTGCCTTTTGGCTGGGTTTAATGTGGGTTAGGAATGTTTTAGGTATTCCTTTCGTTATTTTACCTGCTTTGTATTTTCCGGCTGGGTATTGTCTGATATTGAATCCTAGAAAATCAAAACCAGGTTCTTCCGTTTTCCCATTATATTCAATGGGGTTAAGTGTGTGACATACTCTGGTTTTTTCTGGTTTGAGTTCTAATCCTATCGGTTTTAACCATTCGGATATGGCAGTTTGGCACTGTTCAATGATTTCGAGTGATGGTGAAATCACTACGAAGTCATCGGCGTATCTTATTAAAACAGCTTGATTACCCTTCTTTTTGGGGAATTGTGTTTCAATTAATCTTGCCATTCCATCCAGTGCGATGTTGGCTAGTAGTGGACTTATTACCCCTCCTTGTGGTGTCCCTGTTTCTGTTTTTTCAAATACGCCGTTATCCAATACTCCTGCTTTGAGCCATTGTTTGATGTCTCTTTTCAGGGAACTTGGACAATGAATCTTTGACAGTAAAAAGTCGTGATTAATTCGGTCGAAACACTTGGCAATATCAGCATCTAATACAAAGTAGCTACCTTGATTGATGGTGATGTATATTTTTGATATTGCATCATGGGCAGACCTTCCCGGTCGGAAACCGTAGCTGGTTCCTTCCATTTTTGACTCCCATTCTGGTTCAAGTGCCGACTTAATCAACGCTTGTCTAGCTCTGTCTTTGATGGTTGGTATTCCTAGAGGGCGTTTTTCGTCCCTACCCGGTTTAGGAATCCATACCCTTCTTAGCGGTTTTGCTTTAGGTGTTCCCTTGATTTCTTCGGTTAGATTTAGCCTTTGTTCTGGGGATATTGCTATCACTCCATCGACTCCTGCTGTTTTCTTTCCTTGATTGTCTTGGGTTACTTTGCGAACTGCCAATAGACGAGCATAGTATGATTTTACCAATAGACGTTGCAACTTTCTAACCTTTGCTTCCTGTCCCGATTTAGCCGCTTGGTATATTCTCTTTTGGAGCTTGAAAACATATCTTTGGACTTTCGCCCAATTGATAG
>NZ_JAPZSR010000310.1:0-20639 GCF_027531875.1 Microcystis sp. LE19-84.1B
CAACGCCTTAACGTCGATACGCTTACACCTTTCAATTTAGCGGCTTCCGATATGGTTAACTTACTCATAGAACGATTATAGCACAAGTCATGAGTAATTTTGGATAATATTAGTTAGGTTTTTGGCTTCTGTATTTAACCCCTCAAACAACAGTATTAACTCGCCGTCGGCGATCGAGCCATTGTTGTAAAATAATCGCCGCCGCTTCCCGATCGATCGCTCCCTTATCCCAAGAGGAAAACTGTTTTTTGGCTTTTAAGAATTCTTCCGCCTCTAGGGACGTGCAACGCTCATCAATGTATTCGAGGGGCAAATCCAAGGCGATCTCTAGTTTCTGGGCGTATTTTTGTACCTGTTTGGCCTGAAATCCTAACTCTCCCGCCATGGTATAGGGCAGTCCCGCTACCAAAATCTTAATATTTCTTTCCTTGACAATTACCTCAAACTGTGCTATATCGGCAACAAAGGAAGAACGGATAATCGTGGTTAAACCGGTGGCGATTAAACCTGTGCCGTCACATCCTGCCACTCCTACCCGTTTTTTGCCGATATCTAAGCCCAAGGCGGCGACTCTTTCCATCACACTGGATGTCCCTGATCGGGGGGTTCCGAGGGGGGTTTAACTGGGGGAAGTTCTCCCGGACTGTCGAGGGAGTCTAGGGGGGGATTATTGGGCCATTTTAACCAAGACATCCGACTAGGGATGGGAGTTCGCGGCACCGGTTGTAAACCCTGCAGCATTTCTGCTAAGGCGGAATTTTCCGGCTTAGTTTCGCGGATTTTGTGCCATACCGAGCGCGACATCATCAGGGTGTGGGAACTGCGGATTGCTCCCAATTGTTCCAGATATTCCCGTCTTTCGTGCTGATAATCAGCCGATATCAACTCTAGCGATCGAGGGGGATACTTGCGAGTGATCTGGGCCATCTGAATTAACAACTTAGGATAGAGCCAAGTGTAGGCAGGATGGACAATTAATTTCGCTTGATGGGGTCGCTCATCCCGATTAGATAGAATTAATTCAAAATAACCGATCGCCGCTTTTCGTTGTGGTTCAAAAACGTAACCGCGACTAATTTGCGGACCGCCGCACCAACTTTGACAGCGACCGAACAAACTATCAACTAAATTGATTTTAAAATCCTGGATATGGCGATCAAATACCTGACGCAATAACGGCGGCATAGACACACAATCTAACTGATAAAGTAATTGAGCGTCAGCATTGCTCACAGGCAGTAAATTCGGTAAATCTGCCTCTTGTTTGCTCAATTCCTGTAATAATTGCGGCGGTAAAGACCAATAGGTTAATTCTGCCAAAGGCTGAAAACCGTGTTGCCGAAAAAGTGCCAAACTGTCCTTTTGATTGATATTAACCTCTAACACCCAGGTGCGCGCTTCCCAAACCGTTTCTAGACAATAACGCAGTAATTGCGCCCCGATGCCCTTGGGTTCGCTTAAAGACTCCCCTGGATGCACCCGCACCTGTTCCACCCGCCAAGTGCTGCGACTACTATTAAAAGGGGTGACTTGGATTGCCCCGCGAATTTTCCCTTCTTCTCCCCGATTGGCCATGGCCTCAGCCACATAGACATGAAAACGGTGTTGGAGAGGATTGGGAAAAAAACTGAGAATTTTAAACAACCCAAACCAAGGCCGCACCTGCTGCACCTGGGTGCGGAAATTTTGGGCGCGACGATCAATATCCTCATCGAAGTCATCCAGGGTTAAAGCTTCAATGTCTTCCAAATCCCGATACTGTACGGGACGGATTGGGCGATCGCTAAAATCGTCCCCTTGGGGAACAGGAGAAGTGGTCATGGCTCTGGGGTAAATATCGTCTATGCAGCTATCTTACCGCAGAATCTAGAGGCACTTCCCCACCAATAACAATTTCTGAGGGATCATAGGGGACCACCACAGAAAGGACACCTCGATCGGTAGCTGGGGTTTTTTGGGCCAAATTTCCGATTATGACAATTCGATGCTACAATAACGGACGGTTAATCAGTCCGAATTTGCAGTAAAAGTCTTTGAGTCAATCTGTAGATACCACTAACACCCTAGACACTCTAGCTCAAGAACTAGCCGCCATTCAGCAGACCGGTTCTAAGCGCGTCGCTTTATTGGGTTCCCGTCACGTTCCCATCACACACCAGCAATTGATCGAAATGATGGCCTATGCCCTCGTGCTGGCGGGCAATCGGATTATGACCTCCGGGGCGACGGGAACCAATTCCGCCGTCATTAAGGGGGCAATGCGGGCAGATCCTAATCTGTTAACCGTGATCTTACCCCAAAGTCTCGATCGCCAGCCCCTGGAATCCCAAGAACAACTTCAGCAGGTTATCCATCTGGTGGAATGTCCCGAAAATGACCATCTATCCCTAGGGGAAGCCAGCAGCCTCTGTAATCGGGAGATTATCAATCGTTGTCAACAGTTAATCTGTTTTGCTTTCCACGACAGTCAAACCCTTTTGCAAACCTGCGCGGAAGCGGAAGATCAACGCAAGCTAGTTACCCTATTTTATTTTGACTAAATTCAGCGATGAATCTCTCCGTCAGTGCCATTCTTCTCTATTCAATAGTGGCTGCCGCTATCTCTGTATATCTACCTTTTCTGCTGGTGGCCTACGCTAGAGCTAAGGTAGGTTACGATACCTCCGCTCCCCGGGCTATGTTCGACCAACTCCCAGACTACGCTAAACGAGCAACTTGGTCCCATCAAAATGGTTTTGAAACCTTTATGATCTATAGTGCCGCCGCTCTCATGGCCTACGTTACAGGAGTCTCCTCATCCCTGGCCGCTAACTGTGCGATCGCTTTCGTGATCCTCCGGCTTTTATTCTCCCTTTTTTATATCACTAATGTCCCGATCGCTCGTTCCCTGATGTTCGGCCTTGGTTCCCTCTGTACTTATACTCTCTTTGGGTTGAGTTTAATCAAGATTCAGTAGAATTACCCAAACCGGATGCAGGAGAGTGGAAAAACGCTATAGTTCGGGAGCGGTAAAGAATTTGCCTAACCCGAACTAAGGTTAATTTTGTTAGTGATAAACCGGTAATTTGGGATTATCCACTGATAACAAACCGGTTAAAAGTGAGGCGGGTTTTTGACTATAGGGCCAAGCAAAAGCATGGCGAAAAGCCGCATCTTGACAAGCTTGTAATTGTCGAAAATCGATCACGTCCAGGGTGAGTAAATTCTCGTACTCGAAGGGGAGCCGGACATTGTGTAAACCGGCATTATCGGTACAGATAGCAATATCAACCCCTGCTTCAAAACAGCGATCGAAGACTATCTTTAATTGCGATAAACTCTCAAGGGTGCCAGTTTTTAAATAGGTGGTGGGACAGACTTCTAAACATTGATGACGACGGGCAACTTCCGGCAGCAGTTCTGGATATCGTAGGGGAATTTGAATACCGTGACCAATTCTTTGCAGATAGGGCAGTAATTGGGGATAACAACCGTCCTTTGTTTCGTAAAGATGGCCCGTGGTATTTAAACCCTCTTCTTGGGCATAACTGTATAAACCGGCAAATTCCTCTAGTCGAGTTTGGTAGTGGGAATCACCCCCAGCAATATCGATCGCACAGACGTATTCTCTCATCCCTAGGGCCAGATCAACGATCGCTTTGTTGACTTCGTAGGGAAGTCGCGAGTGCATACAGAGAATTTGACTGGTAATAATCGGATATTCGCTCATTTTCGAGGCTTGACCGACGATTTCGACAATCGAGCGCATTTGCTCGATTCGCTCTGTTTGGTTCAAATGTTCGTCGGTGCGATAGTAGGGAGTATAGCGCAATTCTAAATAGGCAAGATTCTCGAAGATGTAAGCGCCGCGAATCAGACGATAGATAAAATAGGGCAAAGTTTGGGCGGTTTGAACACTTTCGACGAGGGTGTGTAATTCCAAATACTCATCTAAACTATTGCGTTTGCGGGTGTAAAATTCCTCAAAAGCGGGGTATTCCGGGAATTTGGCCGCTAAATCCCGCTCATGTCTGTGAAAGTAGCGCCAGAGAATTCTCGGTACTACCGATCCCCCTAAATGCCGATGCAAATCCGCGTATAAAGCCACAACTCCGCTGCTCCTTAGTCTCTCAAATGTTCCTTAAATATAACGAAGTTTTACAATTGTTTGACAATTGTTGCCAAATATTATTAGTACCTATTCGGTGATCGGTTGGGTGTTGGGGAGCGGGGAGATAGTGAACAGTCGCTAGTACAAGGCTCAGATCTGATCACCAATCACTGATTCAAGGCTGACAGCTAGAATAAGGTCATTAAACCTAAATAAAGCTTTGCGGGATCGAGGGTGACAACATATACAATGATTGGGGTTTATCCTCAAGCAACCCTAAGCCTATGCCACGCCGTGATGACTTACAAAAAATCCTAATCTTGGGCGCTGGCCCGATTGTCATCGGACAAGCCTGTGAATTCGACTATTCGGGAACTCAAGCCTGTAAAGCTCTGCGAGAAGAAGGTTATGAGGTAATTTTAGTCAATTCTAACCCCGCCTCGATCATGACCGATCCAGAAATGGCCGATCGCACCTACATTGAACCAATTCTGCCGGAAATTGTCGAGAAAATTATCGAGAAAGAACGCCCCGATGCGATTCTCCCGACTATGGGTGGTCAAACTGCCCTCAATACCGCCGTAGCTTTGGCTAAAAGCGGCGTTTTAGAAAAATATAACGTGGAACTGATCGGGGCAAAACTTCCCGCTATTGAAAAAGCCGAAGATAGGGAACTATTCAAAAAAGCAATGGAGAAAATCGGTGTTCCCGTCTGTCCTTCGGGGATTGCCAACAATTTAGAGGAGGCAAAAGCGATCGGTCATCAGATCGGTTCCTATCCTCTCATTATCCGGCCGGCCTTCACTTTAGGGGGAACGGGGGGCGGTATTGCCTATAACCAAGAAGAATTTGAACCGATGGCCGAGTATGGGCTAGATTGTTCGCCTACATCGCAAATTCTCGTCGAAAAATCCCTAATTGGCTGGAAAGAATACGAATTAGAGGTAATGCGCGATCTAGCCGATAACGTGGTGATCATCTGTTCGATCGAAAACTTTGACGCTATGGGGGTTCATACCGGCGACTCGATTACGGTTGCGCCCGCCCAAACCCTAACCGATAAAGAATACCAACGCCTCCGGGACTATTCTAAGGCAATTATTCGGGAAATTGGCGTAGAAACCGGCGGATCAAACATCCAATTCTCCGTTAATCCCACTAACGGCGACGTAATCGTGATTGAGATGAATCCCCGGGTATCCCGTTCTTCGGCCCTAGCATCAAAAGCCACGGGATTCCCGATCGCTAAATTTGCCGCTAAACTAGCAGTAGGCTACACTTTAGACGAAATTCCCAACGATATCACCAAAAAAACCCCAGCTTCCTTTGAACCGACTATCGATTACGTCGTCACCAAAATTCCTCGCTTTGCCTTCGAGAAATTCCCCGGCTCCCAACCGATTCTAACCACCCAGATGAAATCCGTCGGGGAAGCTATGGCTATCGGTCGAACTTTCCAAGAATCCTTTCAAAAAGCTCTCCGCTCCCTAGAAACGGGGCGTTTTGGCTTTGGTTGCGATAAAGTCGAAACTCTCCCCCCCCTCTCGGAAGTCCGGGCCAGTTTGCGGACACCTAACCCCGAACGGGTTTATAGTATCTACCATGCTTTTAAATTGGGCATGAATGGGTCGGAAATCCACGAACTAACCGGGATCGATCCCTGGTTCCTCGATAAATTGGCAGATTTGATGGAAACCGAGAAGTTCCTCAAACGAACTCCCCTGAAAAGTCTCAGCAAAGAGGACTTATTCGCTATTAAACAACAGGGTTTTAGTGATCGCCAAATCGCCTTCGCCACCAACAGCAGCGAGGACGAAGTGAGAAGTTATCGCAAGGGTTTAGGTATTGTTCCCGTTTATAAAATGGTGGATACCTGCGCGGCAGAATTTGAGGCTCTGACACCCTACTATTATTCCACCTACGAACAGGTAGAATCGGAAGTTTTACCCTCCGATAAACGCAAAGTCATGATCCTCGGTGGTGGCCCCAATCGCATCGGCCAAGGGATAGAATTTGACTACTGTTGTTGTCATGCCGCTTTTTCCCTCAGTCAAGCCGGTTTTGAGACGATTATGGTCAACTCTAACCCGGAAACTGTCTCCACCGATTACGATACCAGCGATCGCCTTTACTTTGAACCCCTGACCAAAGAGGATGTCTTAAATATCATCGAAGCGGAACAACCAGAGGGTTTAATTATTCAATTCGGTGGGCAAACTCCCTTAAAACTAGCCCTTCCCCTGCAAAGATATCTAGAATCGCCTAATTGTCCCGTAAATACCAAAATTTGGGGAACTTCACCCGATTCGATCGATACTGCCGAAGATCGGGAACGGTTTGAAAAAATCCTCCGAGAATTAGATATCCGACAACCCCCCAACGGTATTGCCCGCAGTTTCCAAGAATCCCAAGCAGTGGCTAAACGCATCGGTTATCCTGTGGTAGTACGTCCGTCCTATGTTTTGGGCGGTCGGGCAATGGAAATCGTCTATTCCGATAGCGAATTGGAACGCTATATGAAGTATGCGGTACAGATAGAACCGGATCACCCGATTTTAATCGATAAATTCCTCGAAAATGCCATCGAAGTGGATGTGGATGCCCTCTCAGATGCCACGGGAACAGTAGTTATCGGGGGATTAATGGAACATATCGAACAAGCGGGCGTACATTCGGGCGATTCTGCTTGTTCTATCCCCCATACGTCCCTTCCTGACTCAGTTTTAACCACAATTCGACAATGGACGGTGGAACTAGCGAAAGCTTTAAAAGTAATCGGTTTGATGAATATCCAGTATGCGGTACAGGGGGAGACAGTTTATATCTTAGAAGCGAATCCCCGCGCTAGTCGTACTGTTCCCTACGTTTCCAAAGCAACGGGAGTTCCTTTAGCAAAAGTTGCCTCCCTCGTCATGTCGGGCAAAACCCTAGCAGAATTGGGCATCACCAGCGAAGCAATTCCCCGTCATATTGCCGTGAAAGAAGCGGTTTTACCCTTCCAGAAGTTCCCCGGTGCTGATACTCTCCTGGGACCAGAAATGCGTTCTACAGGCGAAGTAATGGGGATTGACAGCGATTTTGGCAAAGCTTTCGCTAAAGCAGAAATGGCCGCCGGCGTGATTTTAGCCACCAGTGGGACGGTTTTTGTCTCGATGAACGATCGCGATAAAACCCCCATGGTTCCCGTGGTTAAGGATCTGCAATCCCTCGGTTTTCGCGTCGTCGCCACTTCCGGAACTCGTAAAGTTTTGTTAGAAAACGGTTGCGAAAATATCGATTTAGTGCTAAAGATTCACGAAGGCCGTCCCGACGTTGTCGATTGGATCAAAAATGACTGGATTCAGTTTATTGTCAATACTCCCAGTGGTGAAGAATCCCAAAACGATGGCCGAAAAATTCGCCGTACTGCCCTCGATTATAAGTTACCAATTATCACCACTATCGCCGGGGCAAAAGCGACGGTAGCGGCCTTAAAATCCCTGCAATCCCAACCTTTAGAGGTGAAAGCTTTACAGGATTATCTCGCCTAATTTCAGTTATCAGTTATCAGTTATCAGATGAACGTAGGTTGGGTTGAAGCATGAAACCCAACGCCCGCTCATGTTACGCTACCGCTAACCCATCCTACAAATAATTGTGCCTCCCTATTATCAGTTCACTGATTACAGTTTACTGATCACAGCAAAAAATCTCCCATCACCCCAATTCATAATTCATAATTCATAATTCCTATGACCGATACTCTAAACGACTATAAAAACCTAATTAGTGAACTGATTAACCGTTATCAAAACCGCGTCGATTTCCTGACAATTCGTCTGGAAGAAGCGCGGGGGACAAATATTCTACTGCGTTCCGAACGAGTGGAAACCCTCAGCGAAGGTATTGCTATCGGTGGTCAGGTACGCGCTTGTTATAAAGGAGGTTGGGGATTTGCCAGCTTTAATCAATTATCCAGTTTACAGGAACGATTAGAAGATGCGATCGCTGCTGCCCGTTTAATTGGGGAAGAAGAAACCCTGATTGCTCCGGTAGAACCTGTAATTATCTCCTGTGAATTGCCTTTAACGGGAACAGACCCGCGTTTAGTGCCATTAGCTGATAAAAAAGCCCTCTGCGATCGCTATAATAACCTATTGCGTCAACACCATGCCAGTATTGCCACCACTTCCGTCCGTTATAGCGATAGTAGTCAACATATTCTTTTAGCCACTTCTGACGGGACTTTAATCGAACAAAAATGGTCAGACGTAGAAATGCGTTTTTCGGCCACCGCTAGGGATGGGGACAGCGTGCAAACGGGCCGGGAAACCACCGGTTCCCGAAAAGCTTTCGAGGATCTGATCAATTTAGAAGAACAGGTGCAAGGGTCGGCTAAACGTGCAGTACAAGCCCTAGTTTTGCCCCCTGTCAAGGGCGATACCTACACCGTCGTCATCGATCCCATTTTAACCGGTCTGTTCGTCCATGAGGCTTTTGGCCACCTTTCCGAGGCAGATATGTTGTACGAAAATCCCGACCTTTTGGAGGTGATGAGTATGGGCAAACGTTTTGGACCGGATAACCTGCAAATCTTTGACGGAGCAGGTCCAGAAGGTCATCGGGGCAGTTATTTTTATGACGATGAGGGAACCCCTGCGACCACGACTCAGTTAATTAAAGATGGGGTTTTGGTGGGAAGACTGCATTCGCGGGAAACGGCGGGCAAATTAGGCGAAAAACCGACCGGTAACGCCCGTTGTCTCAATTATCATTATCCGCCCATTGTCCGCATGACCAACACTTGGATTGAACGGGGAACCACTGCGGTTAAAGAGTTATTCTCGGGGATAAAAACGGGAGTTTATGCCCAAAATTGGCAGGGAGGCATGACTAACGGCGAAATGTTCACTTTTAGCGCCGGGGAAGCTTGGATGATTCGCAATGGAGAAATTGCTGAACCGGTTAAAGATGTGACTCTCTCCGGTAATGTCTTTAAAACCCTAGCCAATATTGAGGCAATTGGTGATGATTTCCACTGGGATGAGTCGGGAGGCTGCGGAAAAGGGGGTCAAAGTGGTTTACCCGTCGGCTGCGGTGGCCCCAGTCTCCGCATCCGCGATGTGGTGGTGGGGGGAGAAGCAGATATTCAGTGATCAGTAATCAGTGATCAGTGATCAGTGAAAAGACAGTGGGAAACTACTATTTATAGCGTTTCTGATTCACAAGAGGTACATTCTCGATCCTGAACAGCTTAATCAGCAAAGGTTTAAGTGTGCCGCACAGATGCGAGAACCGCTATAATACGAATAACTGATAACTGATAACTGATAACTGATAACTGATAACTAATAACTGATATAGCGGAGTTTCATACGGGCGAAATTTATCTCATCTTCTCGTCACTGTCTTCAATTTCTTGCTCATCTTGATTGATTTCTTCTTTAAATCCCCGTAAAGTTTTCCCCAAAGCTGCTCCAAATTCGGGTATTTTTTTCGGTCCAAATATCAGGAGAACAACCACAGCAATAATTACTATTTCTGGCCAACCTAATCCAAACATAATCTTGAAAGTAAAAAGTAAAAAAAGAGAAAGGAGTCAGAATTTAGGAGTCGGAAACTTGGAGAATTGCTAGATTCTGTCTTTTGCACGAGTGCCTGTTACCTCTTGCCTTCAGAAGCTGATAACTGATCACTGATAACTGATAACTGATAACTGATAACTGATAACTGACTCTATGCTGCCACTTCTGCGCGTTTGTAAGCTTCGTCGAGGACTTCTGAGAGAGTTGGATGGGTGTGGATGCGGAAAGCGAGTTCATGGACAGATTTACGTTCAGCGATCGCATTGGCCGCTTCTTGAATTAAATCCGATGCGTGGATACCGATAATATGAACACCGAGTAATTCCCCCGTATCCTGACGATAAACGACTTTAGCGATGCCTTCCGTTTCTCCTTCCGCTAAAGCTTTGGAATTTCCCTTAAAATAGGTCTTGACAGCAGCGACCTTATACCCTTCTTCCTGTGCCAAAACTTCTGCTTGCGGTTCCGTTAAACCCACATAACTAATTTCGGGGTGGGTAAAAGCGGCGGCGGGAATACTGCGATAATCGATGGTTTTTGGGCGATTACAGATATTTTCAATGGCTATTACCCCTTGACCCGAAGCAGCGTGAGCTAACATCATTTTACCCGTAGCATCGCCCACGGCCCAGAGATGGGGAATCGGTTCACCGTCCTGAATTACCTGCATTTTGTCATTAACGGCAATAAAACCGCGTTTATCCAGTTCTACCCCGACAAATTCCAATCCGAGATTCTTGGTCGCTGGGATTCTTCCTGTAGCGACTAAACAAGCATCTACCTCTAAAATTTCGATCGCTTCTTTGCTTTTTGCGTCCACCAGTTCAATGGCCACAGGATTCCCCGGTTTAATACTTTTTGCCAAAACTCCCACATAAGTCTCGATGTCTCTAGGTTTAATCAAAACTCTTTCGGCGATTTTCGAGATTTCTGGGTCAAATCCCGGCATGAGACTATCTAAAGCTTCAATCATCGTCACTTCACAACCCAAAGCGGTGTATATATCCGAAAATTCCAGACCGATATAACCACTACCGATAATTGCAATCCACTTGGGTAAAGTTTCTAATCTAACGGCCTCATCGCTGGTAAAAACCGTTTTATGATCGATCTCGATCCCCGGTGGGACAAAGGGAACCGACCCCGGACAGAGCATAATATCCTTAGCAGTGTAGATTTTTTCGCCACTATCCCCGATGACGCTAACTTTTTGCGGGCCGGCGATTTTTCCCCAACCGTGGATAGTATCAACCTTGAGACGTTTAAGACTATTAGTGAGATCGCCTCTAATTTTACTGACAAGGTTGTTAGCATGATCGGCAATTGTCGGACGGTCAAAATTAACGCCAGCGATGGCAATACCTAGACTTTTCAGATGGTCACTATCGGCCAATTCGCGCACTCGTCCCGAGGCTGCCAGTAAAGCTTTAGAGGGAATACAACCGCGATTAACACAGGTTCCTCCCATATCTTTGGCTTCGATAATAGCTGTTTTTAGCCCACATTTGACCGCGTGTAGGGCTGCTCCGTGGCCACCAACTCCAGCACCGATAATAATTAAATCGTAGTCGAATTCACTCATAGTCTCTCTGACTCTCAAAGTTAGCATTATCTCATTTTACGATCCACTGCGATCAAGCTGTGCTATCTCGGTCAAAAACTGGAGCCAGTTTTTAGCCATCAGGCTCTTGTGCATTGAAACTGGGTGTTGGGAATTTTAGGACAAGACGTTACTAGACCTCTGGTAAAAATCAAAAATTGTTGTTAGGGTTAAGAGTCGGTCGTCAGTAGTCAGGAGAATT
The DNA here is from genome assembly GCF_027531875.1 of Microcystis sp. LE19-84.1B. Taxonomy (NCBI): domain Bacteria; kingdom Bacillati; phylum Cyanobacteriota; class Cyanophyceae; order Chroococcales; family Microcystaceae; genus Microcystis; species Microcystis sp. LE19-84.1B. The sequence goes on from NZ_JAPZSR010000310.1 coordinate 11,457, forward strand.
TACAATGCTCTATTCACAGATTTTATACTATTTAGGGCTGGCTGAATAAATGTGAAATGTAGGCAAGGTAAGAGTTTTATGGCTTTTCTCGCGAAACAGGTGCAAGATTCTGAGAGAACGTCGTTCAAAACCTTGCGTCTTCATCAGCCCGAGTCCTGTAGGGGCGAAGCATTCGGGTAATAACCTATCGGTGAATCCGTAGATTTTCTATCCGAATGCTTCGCCCGTACTTTTTGCCGCAAACCCTATTTAATCCTTATTTTTGCCGTTCAAGATATGAATACTAATTCTGCATCGTATCCATAAGTTAGTCTAGTCATAGGTTGGAAAAATTAGACCTGCTGCCAACACTTTGCCAGATGAAGGAACCATCTTTCTCTTACCATAATTTAGGCTAGAACGTAGGTTGGGTTGAAGCATGAAACCCAACGCCCTACAAATAATTGTGCCTCCCTACTTATGCAAGATGTTACTTAACCAAGATATGAATACTAATTCTGCATCGTATCCATAAGTTAGTCTAGTCATAGGTTGGAAAAATTAAACCTGCTGTCAACACTTTGCCAGAGGAGGGGAACATCTTTCTCCTACCATAATTTAGGCTCGAAACCAGAATCATTAATAATTTCTACCGTTTCTCCCGATGGTTTAATCACAAATAAACCTTGTTTATAGGCATAACGATCTACTCCTTCATCTATTTCTATTCCCGCCACTGCACCGTAAGCTTGATAGTTTTTATAATGGGGAAATGCTTGTTTAAATCGACTTAATTTTTCTAAAAACTCATTGACATCATCTTTTGATAAACGAGACTTACATTCTACTAAAACTACCTCGGTTTCATCGACGGCTAAAATATCAATCTCCATGGCTATTCCTTGCCGTTTTACCCTGGCACGACTGTAGGTTTCTTTAACATCGATACCTTTGCTACGAAATAGGCCAATAACAGCAGGTTCGACTAATTCCTCGACGAATCTTCCCCAGCGAGTGGTTAAACTATCCACAGCACGACTGGTATTGGCCACTGTTTTCTCTAGCTCGGCCAAACGGCGATCGGCTTCGGCCTTGGCTTCAGCAGCCCGGCGATCGTATTCAGCAGCCCGGCGATCGGCTTCGGCCTTGGCTTCAGCGGCCCGGCGATCGGCTTCGGCCTTAGCTTCAGCAGCTCGGCGATCGTATTCTTGGCGTGATTGTTCAAACTTTTCGTTAGTTTTCTCAAAAAGTTTATAGATATCTTCGATGGTAATCGGTTGAGACATGGTTATTTGTTTTAATCTCTCTTATTTTACTTCTTACTATAATTGTACTAGCAAAGTACAAGTCATTTTAGGGACCGGTGTTAATTCAGCAAGTCAATGGTTATACTAAATCCGTTGAGTAACGCACAGAAAACGGGTTTCTCGGAGAAACCCGTTTTCTACTCATGCACTCATGCAAAACGGAGAATAAATAATCAGTTTTTAATAACTGGATTTAGTATGAGGACGATATAGCGGGGACGGGAACCACAGTTTCTTCGTTGATCATGGTTTCTAACTGTTCAGCCTGGGATTTGGCTCAATAAATTGATCATTGTAAATAATTATTACAAATACTTGACTTAAGATATTTCTATGCTTACAGAAACACAAATCAAAGAAAAAGCACTAGAGTTAGGTTTCCATGGGGTCGGTATTGCCTCTGTGGACAGCCAAGACTCGGAGGTATCCCATCTAAAAAGCTGGTTAGAGCGGGGTTATCACGCTGATATGGATTGGATGACTAACCCGAAACGACAGGATATCAAAACTCTTTGGCCAGAAGTGCGATCGCTAATATGTCTCGCTCTTAACTACTACACCCCCCAGCAACACAGTCAGGAACAAAACCACGGCAAAATTTCCCGTTATGCTTGGGGACGAGATTATCACAAAGTATTAAGTAAAAAATTAAAAGCCCTCAGTCAATGGTTAGAAAGTCAGGGGGAGCAAATTCAAACCCGTTACTATGTGGACACCGGACCGGTACAGGATAAAGTTTGGGCGCAAAGAGCAGGGATCGGCTGGATTGCCAAGAACGGTAACTTAATTACCCGCAATTACGGCAGTTGGGTCTTTTTAGGGGAAATATTAACTAATTTACCTTTAGAACCCGATCGACCCCATAGCGCCCATTGTGGCACCTGTAGCCGTTGTTTAAGCGCTTGTCCCACCCAAGCAATAGTTAGTCCCTATGTGGTGGATGCTAATCGCTGTATTGCTTACCATACCATCGAAAATCGTGCTGTAACTTTGCCTACAGAAATTGCCAAGAATTTACAAGGTTGGGTAGCCGGCTGCGATATCTGTCAAGATGTCTGTCCTTGGAATCAACGTTTTGCCCAAGTTACCGACGTGGAGGATTTTCAACCTCGTCCCGAAAACCTCTCGCCAAGGTTGGGGGAATTAGCTAATCTAACTATAGAGGAGTGGGATCGTCGTTTCATCTCGTCGGCCCTGCGTCGAATCAAACCCCAGCAGTGGCGACGTAATGCCCAGGCTAATTTAGCTCATTCCCCTCACCCCGCACAAGATGACAATTAAAGTGGTCGTGTTCGATTTTGATGGTACTATCGCCGATACCCACGATACTTTCGTGGAGATTGTCAATCGTTTGGCTAAAAATTTTGGTTATCAACCCGTCAACGAGGAAGATTTGGCCAGACTAAAAAACCTTAGTTCCCAAGAAATTATTAAACAATCCCAAGTTTCCCCCGTTAAAATCCCTTTTTTACTCTATCGAGTTAAACGGGAATTAAATAAACAAATTGACTGCCTGAAACCCTTCCATGGCTGGCATCCCTGCCTCCTTACCCTTAAAGAAAGAGGCTATAGATTGGGAATAATAACTTCTAATACCAAAGAAAACGTCACCATCTTTTTAGCAAATAATCAACTCTTAAATTTATTTGATTTTATCTGTTCGGGAACGCCTTTATTCGGCAAACACAAAATTATTGATCGCCTGATCCGACAAAATAAATTCTGTCCCGATGAAATGATTTATGTCGGCGATGAAACTAGAGATATTACTGCTGCCCAAAAAAGTCGAGTGCAAGTGGTGGCCGTCGCTTGGGGCTTTAATTCCCCTCAAATTCTCTCTCAATTTAACCCCGATCATCTCATTGATCATCCCCTAGAATTATTGGATATTTTAGATAGGGCTGGCTGAAAAAGTTTTTTCTGGGGGTAGGGAGAGATAGACTTCGATCGATGGGGGCAGAGAGACTCGAACTCTCACGAGCTTATAAGGCTCAACGGATTTTAAGTCCGTAGCGTCTACCATTCCGCCACGCCCCCGTTATTTAACCGACAATTTTTTATCATATCACAAATAATTTAATTGGCAAGAGTATTTTCAATAAATTATTTTAGTCCGCCAATTCGATCGCCGCAAAGGGGGAAAGACAGGGTAAAATAATCAGCAGGTGAATTGCAGTTCACCGACAGCCATTGATAAAAATCAATCCTTATGCAATCAATTCTGACGCAAGAAACCATTATCATCGCCCTGATCTACCTATCTCTCAGTGTCTTGTATTTGCTCGTCATTCCCGCCGTTATCTACTACTACCTCAATACGCGCTGGTATGTGGCATCTTCTTGGGAAAGAGGGTTTATGTACTTTCTGATGAGCTTTTTCTTCCCCGGGATGCTGTTGTTAAGTCCTTTCCTTAACTTCCGTCCCCAACGTCGTACCCTAAAAGCTTAAGTTATCACCAAAAAAACCCATGAGACGCATTGATGTCATCGGGATCGGTATAGGGATGTTTGCTATGGGCGGCATCCTCTACATTATCCTGCAAAAAACCGGTTTAGATAGTGCTTCGGCGGGAATTTGGAGTCAAGCGGTGTTGGTAGGTGGTGTCATCGGTTGGATTTTTACCTATCTGTTTCGAGTCGCCACCGATAATATGACCTACGGCAAACAGCGCAAGGATTACGAAGATGCCGTCTTTAAAAAACGCCTGGAAGCGATGACTCCCGAAGAAATCGCCCAAATGCAGCGGGAAATCGAAGAAGAAAAAACTAAATAGACGGATGAAACCCGATAAAATCATCATCGGTTGGCGAGAATGGCTCGATTTACCCGATTTAGGCATTACCAAAATTAAGGCCAAGATTGATACAGGCGCTCGCTCCTCGGCCCTACACGCTTTTCATCTCTACCCTTTTCGAGATGGTGATCGCAATTGGCTGCGCTTTCAAGTTCATCCCTACCAAAAAGATAGTCACCACACTGTCACCACCACCGCAGAAATCCTCGAATGGCGACAGGTAAAAAATTCCGGTGGTCAAAGTCAACTCCGTCCCGTTATCAGAACAAGTGTATTACTCGGCGGTCGTCAATGGGCGATCGAATTAACCTTGACTAATCGCGATGTCATGGGTTTTCGGATGTTATTAGGACGAGAAGCGCTGAAAAAAGGCTTTCTTGTCCATCCGAATAAGTCTTTTTTACTGAGTTAAGTTATATTTAGGGTTGGCTGAAAAAGTTTTTCGGTGGGGGCAGGGGGGTGTAGGGTTTTACCGATTTTGAGGTGGTCAGTTACCTAATTTTCAGGGAAAAAGTCCCGGAATTTTCCCCCCGATCCCCGCAATGGCTGGCACTTTTTGAGGGAAAAAAAGCCTAAAAGTCTTATTCAACAAGGTTTTTAGATTTATTCAGCAAGCCCTAACTAGGATCACTGCTGGGTAAAGCTTTTAATAAGCGAATCATCCCCGCCACAGCGATCGCCGCTGCTGAAGAATCCTTTTCCGTAGCGGCATTTTTTTGCCAGGCATAATCAAAGTCCCAGGGGGGAATAAAATCTCCGGCGCGTCTTTGTCCATCGGGCCAGCGATCGGGCAAATTTTCCATAACAAAGCAGCAAAAGCTCCGGCCGCCCAAAAATTGGCCTTTGCCAACTGCCAAGTGCCGGGGGTGGGACTATTCCCCCTCCGTAGCCAATTGAAGAAATTAAAACCCGATGGCTCTGGATGGGTAAGATAGGGATAGAGAATGCCCCGACGGGCATAACTATCGAGATAATCGATCGTGGTCGCTAGTTTAATCTTAGCCAGATCGAGACAGAGCTTAATTCTTTCAGCTAGGGGAATTTTGGCGCGCAATTCCGCCGCCGATTGGGGACGATGGATAATCCGGACGGCCACCGCACCGATCGCCGTTCTGTACCTAGAATGATGAGCGTGCGTCGCTGCCAATTCCCGACTCCTAAGCTGGATAGATGCGAATACGGCGATTCGGTTCCTCTCCGAAGCTATCGGATTGGAGACGGTAATGTTCCACTAATTCGTGCTGCATTTTCCGCACTTTCGCCGATCGCGGCAGTAACTCCACCGGTTGGCCGGTGGGAATAACGATTTGTTCCACCGCTAACCGGGCCTCCTCCAAAGCTTCGATCTCGTCATCGCTACCGCTGCGGGCAAATAAACGTAGATCTGCACCTTCCTGATTCATCGGGTCATCAATGCCCAAAATCCGCTTTAAACCGCGAGAAATTTGGGGCAGGGTATTGGATTTGATGCCGTGGATGGGAATTTGTCTTACTTTGGCAATTTGCCGCAATTTTGACTGATTTTTAACGTGGGAACGCAGGGCCAGCACCGCATCGGCCCCCTGTAAATCTTTGGTCAAAACGATCGGCAAATCTAGGGCCTGTACTACCTGTTCGATCGGGGCGCGACTGACTCCGTAGGGATAGACATAAACCGGCCAATCTTCGCCATTGGGACCGGGGACGCGGACTTTTTCCGTTTCCGGTTCCTCCTGCAGCCAAGATTGTTCGAGGAGGCGATCGAAATCGTTTTCCCGGTTGAGAGGGCCCGCAGGGAAACGGGCCACGGGAGTCATCCGGCCATCGGCCCGCCATCCCTTGGGTTTATCCATTTCCGGCAGATAATTGCCGCGCAAAGGGGTCAGGTTTTCCGATTTTGGTTCTTCCTGAGCGACTTGTACTTTCCCCTCCTCATCTACCCAACGGATTTGGGCAATTGCTTCCCGTCCCCGCAGCAGTTGGTCGATCGTGGTAGATACGTCCTCGTGGATGACCCAGCGCTGACGTTCCAACATTTCGATGGCAATGTCAAAGGTGGGCGGTGCTTTGCGTTCTAAAACGGTCTTCTGAGAACCCCGGCGGCGCGCTTCTTCGTCTCCGAGAGTTACTGCCTGAATTCCCCCGACTAAATCCGATAAAGTCGGGTTTTTAATTAAATTTTCCAATTGATTGCCGTGGGCGGTTCCCACTAACTGCACTCCTCGCTCGGCGATCGTGCGAGCGGCCAGAGCTTCTAATTCCGTACCGATCTCATCAATCACGATCACCTCTGGCATATGGTTTTCCACTGCTTCGATCATGACTTGATGCTGCAATTCCGGACGGGCCACCTGCATCCGACGAGCGCGACCGATGGCCGGATGGGGAATATCTCCATCCCCGGCGATTTCGTTGGAGGTGTCGATAATCACTACCCGTTTATTGAGGTCGTCGGCTAAAACTCGGGCTATTTCCCGCAAGGCCGTGGTTTTCCCCACCCCCGGACGACCGAGCAGCAGCAGGGATTTTCCCGTTTCCACTAGGTCGTTAATCAGGGTGATCGTACCGAAAACGGCCCGACCGATACGACAGGTTAAACCGATAATTTCCCCGTCTCGATTGCGAATGGCACTGATGCGGTGCAGGGTTCGTTCAATCCCGGCGCGATTATCGCCGCTAAAACTGCCCACCCGGGCGATCGAATACTGGATTTCTTCTTTTGAGATCGGTTCGTCCCCCAGATCGATCGCCCCATCGGGAAAACGCGCTTCTGGTATGCGTCCCAAATCCATAACTACTTCGATCAGTTGATGCTGCCGCGGGTGTTCCTCGATTTTGCCGCGAATCCGCACAGGTAGAATTGCCAAGAGTTTGTTTAAATCTTCGGTAACTGGCATCCGAGAGGAGGGTAGGGTTTCTGGCATTAATAATAAAAGGTTTTGGCGATAATTGGCTGTTTTTATTTCCAAGATTTTCTTGGGGTCTAACACATTTATGGGTTAGTTGTCAATTAAAAAAATATTATAGTTTTTTGACCAAGGTTAGGCTTTTAATTGAGCAACGAGAATAGAAGCGGCTTTAACGGCTTCTTGGTAGGCTTGGGGGTCATTTTCAAGGTTAGGCTGGTCTAAATGCTCTAAAATTGGCAAAATCAATGAACGGGCGTAACTTCCATAGGCAATACCAGCGATTTTTTCTCTCAGTCCCAGTTGCCGTAATTTGGTCACGGTGTGGTCATTGGTTCCCCCAGCTAACTGCACAAATCCGGTTAGATTTTCGGAGAGGACTTTTTTGGCCATGTTAATGGCTGGGTGGGTGGTTCCTTTGCCGATATCGCCGCTCATCGGCCGGCCGTCCGTCTGCCAAATCAGAGGACAGCTTAGGGGTGAAATAGTTTCTCGCAGATAGTGGAGGTAATCAATGATATATTCATGATCTTGGCAACTTATGGCGAGGATTTTTAGGTTTTTACTTACAGTTGCGATCGCTGGCCAGAGTCGAGCAAATTCCTCTCCATGACCGACTTGGGTATGAATTTCGATCGCATCGACTCCCATTTCAATAATTAAGGGGATAATTTCTTGGGGTTGACAGACACGGGATCTGGTCTCGATTATTTGCTGGGGACAAACGGGTAAGCAGCGACCGCAACCATAACAGCGCTGTTCGATCACTCCTCCCCTATCGATAGCATAAGCGGGACAGATTTTTTCGCAGGGACGGGGACAATCGACGGGACAGAGTTGCGGGTTAAAGATAGCTTTACGAAAGTGGGGATCTTCCCCATCATTGAGACTGACCATTAACCAAGGTCGTCGATTTGGGGGGAATCCGGCGATTTTTTCGGCGGTTTCGATGCCTTCGCGGGCCGCAACAATCACGGCTCGGTCGGCGGCCACATCAATACAATCGGCCCCGGCGATAGTATAGGTCAAAGCGAGGTTGCGAATCGTGGGCAAATCCTGGTAACTGGCTCCACAGATGAGCTTGAACCAGTGACCCGCAACTAAGGACCAGAAGGGAGAGGAGTTTTTATCTAGCACTTTTTTATCCTATCGCAGCCAGCCCCTAAACGTCAGCCTTGTGCTGCTCTGATAGTAAATCTTCTGACTAAAGACTGATTATTAATTCTTCCTTTGGCATTAGTGCCTGTCTGAGGCTGCCCCTCACTTTTGCCAGCAAGCAGAGGCTAGCAGCCTATCCGATAGATAATAGGTTCGTCAGTGGTTAGGAAAATGTGTAATTAATTTAGGGAAAAAAATACCAAATCCGTTTTAATCACGACGATAATAAAATCCCGAAAGATATACTGTGACTAGATTGATCAAAAATTTTGCCAGGCGGATTTGGTAAGATCGTGTAATTAATCGAGTTCATCAAACAAAAGTTCCTCTAGAATTGGTCCCATACCGTCATCATCGGGGGAAACTAATTCAACTTTCCCTTCCGCATCACCGACGGCTAAGAATAACAAAGGAGCAAGGGGACTGTAAATCGAGTATTTTTGGTCTTCGGAAAAGAAACTGGCGAGAAATTGCAATTCTTCCGGCTCTGATGACGAGGAAGGTTCATCGCTATCGATTTCTAAACTGAGAACATTATCTTCTTCTAGGGGAGGCAATTCACCGCTAACAGTCAAGGTGTGAGCAGTGGGTTTGAGCAATAGGTCTAATTCTGCTAAAACTGCCTTAGCATCGGCGAAAATCCGCTCGATTTCCTCGCTATCTTCGATTAAGAAGGCATCAGATTCTTCTTCCTCCGATTCCTCATCCCAAGCTAGAATCATCACCGGGGTATCCACGGGGACAAGAAGCATATAGGTAAGGTCATCGGTTTCATAGGCATTCTCAATATAACAGTCTAGCGATCGACCTTGCTCATCCCACAGGGTTATGATATCCGCTTCTTCGAGTTCGTTTTCTTGAAAATTAAATTGAGGGGACATAGGCTCTCAAACGCTACTGATTGAATCAGAATATCATGAGTTGACATCCTCGCCGCCCTAAAAGTGCGGCGATTCCTAAACCTCACGATTTAAGTTTCTGCTTCCACCACCGTCGCATACCACAGTTAAAAAACCATGTACTGTCTTACACAGAGTCCACAGACTTTCGCCCCATTTC